>JAZQTR010000035.1:0-1952 GCA_045630865.1 Victivallaceae bacterium | reverse complement strand
CCGATCGTTCTCCACGGTTCCTCCAGCGTTCCGCAGGACATGGTCAAGATCATCAACGAGAACGGCGGCGCGCTGAAAGACGCCATCGGTATCGGTGAGGATCAGCTCCGCGAAGCTGCCAAGAGCGCAGTCTGCAAGATCAACATCGACTCTGACGGCCGTCTGGCTATGACCGCCGGAATCCGCAAGACCATGAACGATGATCCCTCCATCTTCGATCCCCGCCTCTATCTCGGCCCCGCCCGCGATATGCTCAAGGATCTCTATGCCCGCAAGAACCGCGACGTTCTCGGTTCTGCCGGACACGCCAACGACTGATTACCGGTCTCGCGGTGTAAATAACAGAACAACATCCCGGAAAAGTGTGAAAAACGCTTTTCCGGGTGTTTTTTCTCAATACTCTTTACTATGACACACCTCATGCAGATAATCCTCTGGAGCCTTGCCGGAGCAATCATATACGCAACTGCCGGATTTCTCGTACTGTCGGCAAATGCCGTGCGTCTTCCTGAACTGGAAAAACTCACCCGCAACAAATTGACAGGATTGCTTCTCGGATGGTTCGCCCTGCTGGTCTGCGTTCCGCATGCGGCGGCGGTAAGTCCCGGATTTCTGCTCAAATTTCTCTATCCTCTGGCAATAATCGTTCCCGTAATCGGGTATTTCAAAGTGGACTACCCTGCCAGCCGCGCCGTGTCAGGAACTCTGATACTCTGCGCTTACAATCTGATCCATCTTGCGTTCGATGACGCACTTTACGCTACCGCACTTTACGCCGCTGCCGGATGGATATCCGGAGCTTTCGCCATCTGGTGTTCCGGACTGCCCTGGACGTGGCGTGATATCTTCAGAGCCTGCGCCGCAAGCCGCAGAAAACGCACCGGATTCGCCATAGCGTTTTTCATTCTTGCCGCCATTTACATCAGCCGTATCGGAGCTGCCCTGTTATGAGTTTCGACCTTGTCCAGTATGCTTCGATCTGCGGAGCAAAAGATCCTGAAGGTTTCGCTTCCGGAGCTGAAAAGCTGCGTGACATCGTGCTTGAAGTCAACCGCAGCTTCAATCTGACGCGCATAACCGATCCGCAGGAGTTCATGATCAAACACGTCGCCGACAGCCTTGCCATCGGCAGATTTTTTCCGGAGCGCATAGCATCTGCCCGAACTGTGGCGGATCTCGGTTGCGGCGGAGGATTTCCGACGCTTGTTCTGGCACTGGCGTTTCCGCACCTGCAGATTACAGGAATCGACTCCACCGGCAAGAAGGTGCGTTTCGTTCAGGAAACTGCTGAAAAACTCGGACTTTCCAACGTCAGAACCATCCACGCCAGAATCGAAGAGTTGAACCGCAAGCCGGAATATATCCATAAATTCGATATCGTCACCGCCCGTGCTGTTGCCGAAGGAAAACTGCTTGCCAAATACGCCTCCAATTTCCCGTCGTCCAAAGGCGGCTTCATCTTTTACAAAACTCCCAATCAGGCGGCGGAAGACCTCGCTTCGCTGCCCTGGCACACCACCGATACCTACGAGCTTCCGGAAAATATGGGAACAAGGGTATTTCTCTACTCCTGACAGGGGCAGATGGTTCTTGGGGAAGGGGAAAACTTCTTTTCACGGGAAAAGAAGTTTTCCCCTTCCCCAAACCCCAACCCTTTTCAAGAAAAGCGGAGTACTTTCAAGTAAGAAGAATATCCTGTTGATAATGTCCCACCCATACAGAGGACAGTGTTTTTTGAATGACTCTGTTCCCGATAGGGTGAGATAATCAAACCACTTGTGAGGATAATTTATAAAAAGCCTTCCGCCTTCGTTATACTCCGGCGTGACAAGTCCGCCACCACGATACTGTGCCGCGACAAGTCAAAAAGTACCTCGCTTTTCTTCCGCCTTCGTTATACTCCGGCGTGACAAGTCCGCCACCGTGACAAGTGAAGTAGCATAAAAAATACT
>JAZQTR010000034.1:0-9138 GCA_045630865.1 Victivallaceae bacterium | reverse complement strand
GGTGCAGGAGAGACAGTGTGAAAACACGCAAAACAGTTGCGAGTCATAATTGGGAGTGAGCCGATAAAAAAATCGGCTCACTCCGGGTGCAGGGTGCTAATCCTGCTGCTGGTCAAGGAACGCATAGTTCCTTGCGCATCGCACGGAGAGAGTGCCTGACCGCCCCGAAAAGGGCGGTCAGTGGCGGAGTCAAGCCGCCAGGAGCCGAACGCAGGGAAGAGGCGGACAAAGCCGGTATGGAAACTTCACGGAGAAAACATACCGCAGACTGCCAAAAAACAAGGCTTAAAGATACTTTTTGCAAAAAAGTATCTGTCCGCTGTCCGTCGTACGGACTGCAGGAGATTTTTAAGAGGATGCAAAATCCTCTTAAACTCCGATTCAGCCAATTTGGATTATTTGGAGGCGACTACCATCAACATTCCTTCAAATGCGGGCAGTTTCAAAGTATTTCCGTTGAACACTGCGGGCTCATCTCCGGTCAGCGTAACAAACTTGTACTGGTCTGCCTGAAATTCTTTTGGAATAACAGCTTCGCCCTCCGGAACCGCAGCAGGTGCTGAAATCAGCAGGGCCGCAATTTTTCCATCGGCGTTGCGCTTGATAACGCAGTGGGCTGCCGGACTCAAGTTAAGCTGAATGACGGAATCGCCGGAAAACAGTTTTTTCCAATTGTCCGGAACGATTCGAAGATCCATTTTCCACTTCAGGCTCACGATTCTGTGCTGCGGAATTTCGATCTTTTCTTTTCCGGAGAATGGAAGTTCCGCACGCTGACGGTAATTTTCATCGTTCAAACCATTTTCATCTCCGACGCAGATCAGTCTGCCGTTCCAGTTCTTCAGGATTTCCACAACGGTATCGCTCAGGCAGTTCGCATTTGGAAGAATCAGTGTTGAGCAGGCATTCAATTCTGCCTGATCTATCTGATCTCCCTTGACTGCAATCATCCGGTAAGGAAGATGGTTGGCGAGCAGACTTGTTTCACAGCGGTAATAGCCTTCAAACGCTTTCTGCGAGAAGGTGCAGGAATCCTCGCTGTACAGAAGTCCGATTGGTGCATATTCCGGCTGTTCCAGAATTTCCTCGTATGTTTTGGCGATGAAGCGCAGACGCTCCAAAACCGGCTTTCTGGTTTCGATTCTTTCAAAATTGAGGCCGCCGCCCTGAAGAGGTTTCATAATAATACGATCTACGGGAGTTGTTCCGCCGAAGAGCGATTCAAAAAGCGGTCCGGAATATGCTCCACCGGAAACCGAAGAACCTCCGGCGTCGCTGTCGTTGAGCGGAACTGATCTCACATGGAGAGCATTGGCAAATTTGATTTCGTGCTGCTGGGTGATTACGCAATCGGAGTTGTTCCACTCCGGCTGATTGCCGGTTTGAGAAAGCACAACATCTACAAGCGGAGCCAGGTCCATCGACGAAACATTGTAATAGGCCAGATGCTGGCGGCTCGGCATCGCCGGAATGTTGGCAGAAATGATACATTCAGGATCTATTGATTTGATCAGCTTGCGGAACCGTGAAAACGCTCCGTTAATTGTGCTGTGGCCGAACCTGATATATTCGATGAGCACAGGATCCATGATTTCAGGTTTGGAACCCATCGTTTCAGTGGCTTTGTCGGACGGCGGAAGCATGACGAAGTCAGGATCCAGAAAATCAAATCCTTTCTCTTTCAGTCTCTCGCTGAATTTCTTTCTGCACTCCGGACAATAGCAGGGATAGTTCATTGTGTTGTCGAACATAACGCCGTCAAATTCTCCGGATTCGACGATTCTGCGAATGATGCCATCCATATATTCCAGAAAACCGGGACGGTTGGGGCAGGGAATCCATCTCCAGTAGCTGTCCAGATAGGTGTGAGGCTGACCATTCTGATCGAGCTGACACCAGTCGATCAGATTAGGGATCTCACGGCGCATAATTTCCGGATAGAGTGAGGCATACTGTATGTAGGCAAGGACTTTAATTCCTCTTTTGCGGCAGGCGCGGGCAAAAGAAACGACATTCGGGAAATCTTTTTTCTCCTCTTCCCAACCGAGACCCTTGTAGCAACGGCAATGAAGGACGCTGAGTCCGAGATTCGCCATCGTTTCTGCACACTCTTCGCTGTCATACCAGTGATGCCATTTTTCCAGCCACTGCGCGCTTCCCGGAACGCCTCCGGTCGAATTTCTTCCGATACGCCGGTACATACTCAGCGGTTCGTGGTTGCCAAAAGTCCAGAGAAATCTTGTTGGGTGTTTCTGCATTTCCATTGCTTGATTCCTTATTTTATTTTCTTCCCCAAATGATCAGGATCAGTCCGATTATGGTTCCGGCCATTCCTATTATGGTTCCGGGCGGATATTTTTCATGCCATTTCAGACGGCAGAAAATCGAAAAGACGGTCACATTGATTCCGATCAAAAGCGGCCATGTCAATGCGGACATCGCAGATTTGTGCATGGTATCCAGAGCTTGCAGCAGGAGCTGGTATTGAAGCATCGCTGTGCAGACCCACAGCAGCATTACGAGCAGCTGTTTCCGCTTGAAGTGAAAGAGCGGTGCGGAATTGGACCCGACTTTCCGTTCAATAAGCGATGCAATGACGTTGCCTGTAGCGCAAGCGCAGAACAGGCAGGGAATTCTGATACCTGCGCTCCGGACAATTTCCGGCAGCAGGGTGTTGGCGGTCATCAGGGTCTGATAGCAGCCGGACATCAGAAAACTCAGGATCACCGCAGGGATCCAGCGTTTCAAATTGTAATTTCCGCTGCCCTTTTTTCCGGTAATTGCGATTACCGCCAACGATGTGAGCAGGAGGAAGACGCCGGTAAGGTTGATGAACGAAACCTTTTCATGCAGAAAAATCACTCCGAAAAGCATGGAAATGAGAGCCGCGCTGTTGCGGATAGCGACCGATATTCCATTGTGTCCGTAGCGCAGGGAAAGCACCATGCCTGCCTGACTTGCGGTGTTGATGAGTCCCGCGCCAAGCGTAAGCGACAGGACTCCGCCCCAGCTGATTTCCGGAACTTTTGACCAGTCAGGCAGAAAGATCCAGGAGGCGATTCCAGCCAACAGGTTGCTTGCAGCGTAGAATTGAAAAAAGGAGATTTTTTCCCGTGCCAGACTGCTGATGATCATGGAAATCACGGCAAATGAGCAACCGGTGGCAAAAGTAAAAGCAAGTGCAATAAACATATTCTATTTCCAATCTGTTTTTCCGACTGAGCCGAAGAGCATTACTGACTGCGGAAGTTGCGGCATACTCTGTTTTACACACTCTGTCCAGCCCGCTGGAGGCTCGAGCAGTTCGACAGAGGATATTCCCGGATCCAATTTTTTTGCCAGCATGGCAGGAATACATCCGTTTCCCCGGGCAATCAGCCGGATTTTCTGCCCGGAAGAGGCGAGCAGTGCCGCAGCTTTCAGAAGATCATGGACCTTTCCACCCAGCAGAGGCAGATCAAGCTGCAGTCCCAGGGCTGAATAGTGGTAATCTGCGCCGTTGAGCGCAAAAGAGGAAGATTGCTCCCCCTGATAGCAGGATGCCGGAGATGTTTCTCCGATGCCGCGAAGATCGATTCCCCAACTTGCGTCAGGAAAATTTGCCATTTCGCTTTTGGCATCTTTGTCGGCAACATACAGGGTGATATTCTCTTCTCTTTCCGGAAGATGATACCATGCCGTGCTGTCTTTTTTATAAAGAACGCTCATAACCAGTTCATCTTCCGGCAGCGCGAACCGGGAAAATACCGTTTGTCCTGTTTTGCATTCCCGCAGAACGTAGTATTCCGGAAAGGGCACCGGAAGTGTGATCTTCAATTCTGCTGCAAGATCTGCTTCGCGGACAGGACGGTTTTCAAGTTCGGACAGAATATACGGATCAAGTGTTTGCTCCGGTTTTCCGCAGGAAAGTTCCTGTTCTGTGAACGTGTCGGGATCATCATGAAGTTCCGGTGCCGGCAATCCCGCATGGCGGGCAAAAAAAGAACAGATATTCCGGCTCAAATCTGGCGAGAGTCCGTGATTTCCCTCCTCCATATAAAGTTCAGTCAGCTCCTCTTTCCCCAGCAGAGAATATATTTTGCGGAGTTCCTGAAAAGCTTTGCGGGTTCCGCGGGGATCAAAGAAATCGTTGGTTTTTCCGGAGATCAGAACCGGAACCGGTGCCCGGGCGATCAGAAAATCGACAATATCAAGGTTTTCTGCAAGCGAGTGCGGCGGGATCTGTTCGTTATCTGTCGGACGTTCGTTCAAGATATTGTTTTCCCACGAAGTCACATAGCACCCCGGGGCGGACATAGTGACCCTTTTTTCGATTGCAGTAAGAAAAGAGGCTGCCGTTCCTCCGCCTGAAACTCCGGTGACTCCGAGTCTTGAAGTATCTATTTCGGGGCGGGTTTCCAGATAATCTATCGCGGAAACAGCATCCTGCACCATCTTTGCGCCGGTCCAGTTGCCGAGAGGAAAGAGCCGCCGTCCGATATAACTGTGTTCATCCCAGCAGCGTCCTTTGAAGTCTGCTCCATACTGCCGTCGATCTCCCTGACCGATCGGATCGATCACCATAACGGCAAATCCGGTTTCAGCAAGCAGCATTGCCAATTTCTGATAGGATACAGCAGCTTTTCCGGCATCGTCGTGGCCGCACAGGAGCAGGACGGCAGGATGTTTTATTCCGCTGGCATGAGGCAGATAGAAATTGGCAGAAACCGGTCCGCTGCCATTTGCGTAGTAGATGATTTTTTCGATAGTTCCCCGGGCGAAGGGAATTTTTCCGGTAATCCGCGCAGGTTTCCGGACTTCCGAGGCTTCGGGCAGCACGAAGGAACCGGCACATTTCTGCCGGACGGAATCGACATACGCCAGCGCATCTTTCCGGCTGCGGATGTTTTCAAGGGTTTTCTTCCGTTCCCCGAAATGCCTGCGTGCCTGTTTTGAATAATAGAGTTGAAGAGATTGTCCGAAAATCGATTCCATTTTTCTCCCTGCCTTTTCCGGGACCGGCCAATTCAGATATGGTGTTGTTGATTTGTGAACAGTGTGTTACAGGAAGGACTCATCAGTAAAGAGTTCAGTCAATTCAGCTGCACAGCTTTTGAGACTTTTGATGAATTCCTCCAATCTTGGCGGAGGAAGTTCTGTTCCCGGCAGTGAGGTCGAAAGCGCGGCGGCAAGTTCGCCTGTGCGGTCAAAAATTCCGGCAGCTATTCCGATCATGCCGCTTGCCTGATTGTGATAATTGCAGGCGAATTTCTGCTCCCGGATATCCTCCAGAGTTCCGTAAAGGTCGGCGGCGGCTTCTGGCCAGAGTTCGGGCGACGGTATGCCGAATTTTTCAAAAAACCGTTCCTGCTCCTCCAAAGGGGAATACGCCAGCAGCAGACGGGATGCGGCGCGGCGGTAAACATTCTCGCGGGTGTCGGCAATAGAGCTTCCGGAAATCAGATGCCCCTCATGGTCGTAGCTGACTGAAGTATAACGTTGTCCGTTGAAGATCACGCTCAGGTGGATGGAGGCCTTTTCACGGCGGACAAACTGCCGCAGCAATGGTACGCTCAAGGTCCGCAGTTTGTCGGCAGTTTCCGAAACCATGGACATCCGGCGGCATTTGTCGCCGAGGGCGTAAAAGCCGAACCCCTTGCGGCAGATATATCCGCAGCTTTCCAGCGTGCAGAGAAGATTGCGAACAGTGGTTTTCTGCAGCCCCAGATGTCCGGCTGTTTCCGCAAGTGTTGCCCCCTCGTTTTCCAGGGTTTTGCCCACGATAAACTCCAGGGCGGAAAACGCGTTCGCCACTGATTGGATCATCACTTTGGATTTCATAATAGATTGCAAACTTTCAATAATATTGAATTTGATGTAATATATACCAGTTTATAGAAAAAAGCAAGCACTCCGATGAAAACGGCAGTTTATTTTTTACGCACTGTTCCCGATAAGGGTGGATAGTTCTTGGGGAAGGGAAAAACTTCTTTTCACAAAGAAAAGCCGAACGTCGGCTTCGGTATACTTCCCTTCCCCAAACCCCAACCCTTTTCAAGAAAAGCAGAGTACTTTTCAGCAGGGACACAGCCTCCTGCCGGAGATTATCTACCCATATAGGGAACAGAGCCATTTTTTATTCCGGCAGCTTGAAAATAGGTTGAGTTTCCGTCGCAGGCAGCGGTTCCGTGACCATGTTTGCACCGGAAACATGACGGAATAAAGAGAACCGGCACATTTATTGCTGAAAAAACTGGAAAAATATTCCGGAAGCAGATATATTTTATCACAGCAGATGCCGGAATGTTTTGCACTGCTGTTATTTTACAACTCCAAAAGCAGGTAAGCAAGATGATGCGTCTGGATAAATATCTCTCGGAATCAACTGCACACAGCCGCAAGGATGTGCGCGGTCTGGTCAAACGCGGCGCAATCACCGTAAACGGAATCGCCGCCAAAACCTCCGATATGAAGATCGATGAGAAAAACGACTCCGTCTGCGTCAACGGAAAGGCCGTCGTGTACCGGAAATTCATCTACCTTATGATGAATAAACCGCAGGGATATTTGAGCGCAACCGAAGATGACCGCGATCCGGTGGTTCTGGATCTGGTTCCGGAAGAGTTCAAACATTTTGCTCCGTTTCCCGTCGGCAGGCTCGACAAGGATACCGAAGGACTGCTCCTGCTGACCAATGACGGTAAGTTTGACCACGAATTGATGTCCCCGCGCAAAAATCTCCGCAAGCGTTATTACGCCGAGCTGGATAAACCTGCGGAACCGGAGGATATCGAAGCGTTTGCCTCTGGTATGGTGTTCAAAGAGTTCACCGCCAAACCTGCGCTTCTTGAAATAAACGCTGATGATCCCCGGAAAGTTTATGTAGAGATCTCCGAAGGGAAATACCATCAGGTCAAGCGGATGTGTGAGCGCACAGGCAAAAATGTCCTGTTTCTGAAGCGCGTCGCCATCGGAAACCTGCAGCTGGATACCTCTCTTGAGTGCGGAAAAGTCCGTGAACTCACCGCCGCCGAGCTTGCCATTTTCGGTTGGTGAAACATCCGTTGGGCAAAATTGAGGGAATACGACACCGGAAGTAATAAATGTCGTTACGCTTGTCGGAATTCGGGACGCATCGAGTCCCATATCATAAAAATTCAGATTTTTCTGGAAATATTAAAATTAACAACTTGTATATTTTACGATATTGCATTAATTCAAATTTTTTCTAAATGAGATTTGAAATTATCATTTTTAGATGATATATTAATAACATCTGGAGATTAACACAAGGAATAAGATGAAAATATTAAATACACCAGCTATGCGACGTATGCCGACCTACCTGCATAAGCTGTTCCATTTGCGCCTTTCAGGACAGGAATGGGTTTCTTGTGCGGAGCTTGCGAAATACATGAACATTCCTCATGTCATGGTTCGCAAAGATATCGGAATGACAGGGTTGCCCGGCAACAAGCGGCATGGATTTAAAGTCAATGATCTTATTGATGCCATATTGAGATTGGTCGGATGGGATAAGCCTTCCTCGGCAACATTGATCGGTGCCGGATCGCTGGGTGCTGCTATATTGAATTTTGCCGATTTCCGCTCTTACAATTTCATAATAGAGTCTGTATTTGATTCATCTCCTGACAAAATAGGACGATCTGTTCATGGGCATGAGGTTTATGATTTGGCAGATATTCGCAAAAGGCTTAAGTTTGCCCCTCCCAAAGTAGGTATTATATGTGTTCCTCCGGTTGGAGCACAGTTAGTCGCCGATATTCTGATATCTCTGGGAATAAAATATTTGTGGAATTTTTCCAATGTCTGTCTGAATGTTCCTCCGGGAGTGATCGTTCAGAGAGAAGTGATCGCAGGTGGGCTTGCTGTATTATTTGCGAAAATTAATAAAGCAGAGAGACAAGAAGACATCAATTGCGACGAATAACTGATTCAGGAACGAAAAAAATCGTTCCTTTTTTTTCGAAAATATCCTTTATTTTGCCGAAGAGCTCATACTCCCCTTTTTATTAACGTTGGTTTTCTGAAAAAATAGTGCTCTCCAGGCATTTGAGATATTCGTTTTTTATCATCTCAATATTTTTTAGCCCTTTCACCCTTCGTCAAATACAGAAACAAATCCTTGTCAATGCTTGCTGATGTCCGGATAATAATCTATAAAAACATCTTAAAAAACAGCATTCGACAGCTTGTTTTACGCAGAAAATACGCTTTTCGTTTCCGAGATGATAAAAAAATATCAATAAATCTTATGTTTCCTGCTTGCATTTTCAAAATCCGATGATATATTAAGTGCAGATGATAAAAAAAGAACATCAAATGATAATAAAAAATCATCAAACAACCCATGAGGAGTTTAATATGGACAAGAAAGTGAAAACCACCCCCGAAGTCGCCCCTGAAGTGAAAGAGGCAGAGGAAAGAGCCTTGATTGACGCACTGGTTGCCAAGGTCAGTGCGGCACAAAAGGAATTTGCCAACTTTTCCCAGGAGCAGGTTGACAAGATCTTTAAAGCGGCGGCTCTTGCAGCAAACAACATGCGAATTCCGCTTGCTCAAATGGCGGTTGAAGAAACCGGTATGGGCATTGTGGAAGACAAGATTATCAAAAATCATTACGCATCCGAATATATCTGCAACAAGTACCTCCCTCTGAAGACCTGCGGAATTATTGAAACAGATGATGCTACGGGTATGATTAAAGTTGCAGAACCCCGGGGGGTTATCGCCGGTATCATTCCGACAACCAATCCTACTTCGACAGCCATTTTCAAAGCTCTTTGCGCACTCAAAACTCGTAACGGTATCGTATTCAGTCCGCACCCGCGTGCAAAAAAATGCACCTGTCTTGCAGCCAAGATAGTATTGGACGCAGCGGTAAAAGCCGGTGCGCCGAAGGATATCATCGCTTGGATCGATGAGCCGACTGTTGCAATGAGTGGTTATCTTATGAGTCACAATGACGTCTCCTTGATCCTTGCAACTGGCGGACCGGGTATGGTTAAGGCAGCCTATTCCAGCGGAACTCCGGCTGTTGGTGTCGGTCCCGGCAATACTCCGGTTGTTTTTGATGATACCTGCGATATTGAAATGGCAGTCAGCAGTGTTTTGCTTTCCAAAACTTTTGACAATGGT
>JAZQTR010000033.1:0-4788 GCA_045630865.1 Victivallaceae bacterium | reverse complement strand
CTCCTTGCCTCACAGAACGACATGGCTACGACCCGACTTCTGCAGCGACGACAATATCGAGCTTGACGGAGGACAGTGCAACGTCCGCTGTTACGGCAACCGTTTCGAGGGCAGTTACTGCGGCGTTTCCATTCAGGGCTGCATGACCGGTCCCAGCTATGTTTTCAACAATATTTTCCTCAATATGGGCGATGAGTTCGGTTCGACCGGCTACACGCTCAAGAGCTGTTCCGGAAAATACTACGGAGCCTACGCCCGCAGCTATATTTTCAACAACACATTCACCGGACGCGGACTCGGTACCAACATCGACAATATCATGGACTACCGCAACAACGTCTGGGGCAACAACCGCAGGATCGACGGAACAAACAAGCCGCACACGGATTATTCAAACGTCTTTGAATCGGCAACCCGCGATCCCAATCTCGACAGCTCCACGATGTACGGAAAAGCTGGATTTGTTGACACCGGCAAAGCCGACCTGCGCCTTTCCGGAAAATCCCCGTTTGCCGGAAAGGGATCTCTCATCCCCAACTTTACCGCCGCCGGAAAAGTCGATCCCGGAGCTTACCTTGACGGCAAAGATATCCCTCTGCGTCCGCTTCCTGTAAGCGTCTATCCCGGACAGCTCAACTTCAAAAGCCGCAAAGGCGTCGTATCCGGTGACGGCACAAAAGTTACGGTCAAAGCCACCTGTAAAAAGTTCAACGGCAAGTTCACCATCCGCAAAAATGATGTGTTCGACTGGTTTGAGGTGACTCCGGCATCCGGAATCATCAAAAACGGCAATCAGATCGAGCTGTCAGTGCGTATAAAGCCGGGATTTGCTGCGAAATACCGCAAGTATCGCGGAGCGTTTCTGGTGAGATTTGAAAACGGCCTTTCCCGTCCGGTTTCGGTCTATCTTGACACCGATTTCAAGGTGAAGCCCTATCCGGTCAAAGAGGGCGTCTACACCAACTACATCGACCTCACCAGAGCCACCGGCGGAAAGCAGTATCCGGTCATCAGCGATCCGGATGGCGGCAATGGCAGACTGCTGGATTTCAAGCTTTCCGGCGGAAAAATCCCGCCCAAGAGATTTACCGGAACCAAAGCCGACCTTGCCGAGTATGAGTTCGAAGTTCCTGAAACCGGAATGTATATGATCATGGTGCGCGGCAAGAATCAGAACAATATTCCGCTTACCGACAGCTGCTTTATGTCGCTGGATGATTCGCCGGTGGTTCACCAGAGCCTTACGCTGTGCTTCAGTCCTGAAAACCGTATCAGCTGGGTTTTTATTCCTGCGCCGACAGCACCGTCTGTGCCGTACGAGTGCAAGGCTGTGAAGCTCACCAAAGGCAGGCACATTCTGCGGATAGCTCCGCGCAAACCGATTTACCTCGACGCGATTTGTATAACCACAGATCCCTCGATCTTCGAGGATAGGTAAAATGCAACCCCAAACGTGCTGAAAAGCCGCAAATAAAGTGCACCCCGACGTTGGAGACAACTGTCGGGGTGCATTTTTGTTTTTTATATTCTGAATTTAGAGAAACAGACGTACAAAACGTGGTTGTCATACTTGATACAGCGCGTCAGAATATACCATGCCGCTGATTTGGGGTAGAATACGCAGAACGCTTTGTTTGCACCCGGTGGATGCATCCGTCTTCGTTACACTACGCCGTGACAAGGCGTGATGCATAAGATTGCAGATTGCTGTACCCGACCAACGGGGAGAGTACATTACTCCGCTGTCAGTCGCACCGACCGCAACCGACGGTCAGATTTCTTCACAACAGTCTGGACAGTATCTTTATTTTGCAGGATTCATCATGCGGTCCTGGAAATCAGTGGCCTTGAAGTCCATACTTTTTTCCAGAATACTGCAGAGATCGGGAATATCGAATACTTTGAGCATGCCCGGGATCATATGCGACTGCGGCCAGAGAACATCGGAGTTTCCTGTGAAGCTGCCGTAGGATTCCGGAAGTCCTGTGAGCCGTACAGTATCGGCAAGAGCGGGATCGACTCCGAGAGTAAAGAGCGTCACTAATGCACCGAGTCCGTGAGCCTTAATGATGAGATGCCTGCATCCGTTGGATCTCAGCAGGGCGACGGTTTTTCGCAGATCTCTCACTTTGCCGGCAAGATAATATGAGTTCAGCAGCTGACCGTTGGCATCGAAGAAGTAGTCGCTGTCGTAAAAGTCGAAGAAATTCTCTTTTCTGTCGCAGCCGAGAGAGCGCGAGCGGCCGATTCCGCGGACATCAAGTCCACAGAGCGTACCGTCGTACTCTTCCACTTTGGACATATCTTCCATTGCGTCAAGGTGTCCGACCACGAGCGTGATGGTTTCAGCTTTTTTCAGATGGTGGAGATTTCTTTCGGCAATATGCAGGATGGCTTCGCAGAACTCATCGGTTTCGATGGCGAACTCCGGAGTTTCCCATCCCTGGCTGTGGCGGTACTCCGGAACAGCGTTGTCATCAGGTTTGACGTCAAAGGCTTTTTTGAGGAACGCGGATATTTGTTCCGCATCGGGGTTGCGCTTTGCTGCAAGTTCCTCTGCTTTACCGGTGAACCACTGTCCGATGGTCAATTCGTTGGGCAGAGTTGTGATTTTGCCATCCGGTGCGGCATAAAGCACATCATCCGGCCACGGTTCGATCATTTCATATTCAGGAACAGTATCCAAAAAGTGTTTGACAAAAAAGTCGAAAGTAGCCTTGCGGAGTTCCGGACTCAAACAATGGCTGCCGGGACCGATATACATTTCGCAGTTCTCTTCTTTGCCCAGCAGAGAGTAGATTTTTTTTGCCTCTTCAAAACTCTCAGCAGTTCCGCGGACGTCGAAAAAATCGTTTTCGACATCCAGTATTATGGCGGGGGCAGGGGCGCGGGCAATCACAAAATCAGCCATATCGCCGCCATTCTCCCATAATCCGGGCGGGATCTGTTCGACGTCGGTCGGCAGTTCGTTGTTGAAGTTGTGCATATAAGTTGTGATGAAGCAGGCGGGAGCCGCCGCGTGGATACGCTCATCGAGGGCGAAGAGATAGCTGGAAAGCGTTCCTCCGCCGCTGGTTCCGCAGACGCCGACTCTTGTGGTGTCGACATCGTTTCTTGAGAGCAGATAGTCGAGAGCGCAGCTGGCATCATGCAGCCGCCAGGAGCCGAAAAATTCGCCTTCGAGCTGCAGGAGCTTACCGGCAAGATTGTGATGCCGGACCGGATTGTCGGTGTCGAGTTCATACTGGTATCTCTCGCCCTGTCCGATGGGATCTATGCTCGCGGTGGTAAATCCTGCTCTTGTGAGGGTGAACAAAAGACGTTGACCGTTTCCGGCAGCTTTACCGTTTGCATTGTGTCCGCAAAGCTGGAGAACAAGCGGCTGTTTTTCGCCAGCAGGAGTTCCCTCACGCCTGAAAACCGACATTGTGGCGTGCATTCCCGGACGGACTTGAATGATGACTTTCTCACAGGTTATACCGTCACGGGTGACGGTTCCTGTCACGACCGGCTCGAGCGGGCAGCGTTCCGGAAACTTTCCGAAAGCTTTCTGCAATCTCGCTCTGGCAAGTTTCACCTCTTCTGCCGCCTCACTGGCTGTCGTGATTTTATTCAGTCGTTCACTCCGCGCCCTGACTGCTTTCTTAGCCAGATTACGGTAGTAATTCTGTACCATATCACCGTACGGGATCATAATGTTTTTCTCCATAATACTGTTTCAAAGGGTTGACAGGTTAAAATACATCCATAAACAAAAAAAACAAGTATTTGTGAGGTCATTTTTACAGACAAAAGCGCAGAAAAAGATTTTTCGGTCATCTTCTTCTGCGCCTTTATTATTTATTGCAGGCAACTGTCTGCTTACGGCAATTCGTTCTGCTGTGCCACCAGCATATCTCCACCGTACATTTTGCGGAGTTTCGGCTTTTCGATTTTTCCGGTGGGGTTGCGCGGAACATCGGCAAAAATAATTTTGCGCGGCCTCTGGTATCTGGGGAGATCCAGACAGAAGTCGTTGACTTCGCTTTCAGTGAGTGTCATGCCCTCTTTGACTTCGATGACAGCGGCGGCAATTTCTCCGAGTCTGGAGTCCGGCAGTCCGATGACAGCGACGTCTTTGACGGCATTGTTGCGGCGCAGGAAATCCTCGATCTGGACGGGATAGAGATTCTCTCCTCCGGTGATGATGACATCTTTCTTGCGGTCGACAAGGTAGATGAATCCGTCTTCGGATTCTTTTGCCATATCTCCGGTGTAAAGCCATCCGTCTTTCAGGACTTCGGCAGTGGCTTTTTCATCTTTGTAGTAACGGAGCATGACGCCGTCACCCTTGACCGCAAGCTCTCCGACTTCGCCTCTTTCAACCGGCTGGCGGTTTTCGTCGACGATCATGGTCTGCCATCCGTAACCGGCTTTGCCGATCGCGCCGACGTGGTCGGTGTTTTCGACTCCGAGGTGCACAGCTCCGGGACCGATGGACTCACTCAAACCGTAGTTGGTATCGTATTGATGGTGAGGGAATACTTGCAGCCAACGCTTGATTAGGGAGGGAGGAACGGGCTGTGCGCCGATGTGCATCAAACGCCAAGCGGCAAAGTCCTCTTGACTGACGGGAAAATCTCCACGCTCAATGGTATCCAAAATATCCTGCGCCCACGGCACAAGTAGCCAAACGATAGAGCATTTTTCTTCCTTTACCGTTTGCAAAATCCATTCGGACTTGACGCCTTTGAGCAAAATGGTCTTGCCACCCACCAAAAAGGAGCCGAACCAATGCATCTTTGCGCC
>JAZQTR010000032.1:0-19915 GCA_045630865.1 Victivallaceae bacterium | reverse complement strand
TGACAAAGGTGGATAACGGTATCTCAACTTCGTATCCGACCCCGTTGACATCTATGACGCATTGGGAAAAGCTGCTGTCGTCGACAATTCCTGTCAGGGAACCGATCATTTACTGCACCTCGATGTCGAGCGAAATGTCGGCGGATTTTACCGAGTGGGTGAGTGCGCCGGAGGAGACGTAGTCGACACCGGTTTTGCCGATGCGTCCGAGCCGCTCGAGGGTGATTCCGCCGGAAGCTTCAAGTTTGGCGCGTCCGGCAACGATCTTGACGGCTTCGAGCATGGTCTGGTCATCCATGTTGTCGAGCATGATGTATTCTGCTCCGGTGGTTGCGGCCTCTCTCACTTCGTCGAGGGAGTCGGCTTCGACTTCGATTTCAAGTTCGGGGTATGCTTTTCTTGCTCTTGCCACAGCTCTGGAGATGGCTCCGTCGCCTTCAGCAGCGGCAAGTTCGCGGTGGTTGTCTTTGATCATGATGCGGTCGAAAAGACCGATGCGGTGGTTGGTGGCTCCGCCGACAGCAACGGAATACTTTTCGAGGTTGCGGAATCCAGGGGTTGTCTTGCGGGTATCGAGAACCACGGTGTCATAATCCTTGAGGGCGTCGGCATAGAGGCGGCTTGCGGTTGCGACGCCGCAGAGACGCTGGATGAAATTGAGTGCAGTTCTTTCGGCAGTGAGGATTCCTCTTGCCGGGCCGGAAACTTCAGCCAGCAGGTCGCCGTATTTGCAGACATCGCCGTCGGAAACAAAAGCTTTGAATTCAAGCGCGGGCTCGACGGTTTTAAAAACTCTCTCTGCGACAGCGAGGCCGGAAACAACCATTCCATCCTGTTTACAGCGCAGAACGGCGCGGCTTTTGGCGTTTTCCGGAACGACGGCGATGGTGGTGGTGTCGCCGGCTTCATCAAGGTCTTCTTCGAGGGCGAGGGCGATAAGCAGATCGGCACGTTTCCAGTCGATCTCCGGAATGGTATGGATGTTCTCTTTGCTCACTTTTTGACTCCGCTGGATAGAGGTTTATGTTGATCACACTACAATATAGCACTTTGAAAGAGCTTTTGCAATCGGCATTATTGTCTGATGCAGGCAGTTTTGTTGCAAAAAAAGTTGAAAAAATATCTGAAATCTGCTTTACACGGCTTGAAAGTGTGATATATTTATATCAAGTGACCTGTAGTATTCAGGTTTTTGGAATATATTAAGACAGATCGTAGAAATCTGCCGCAACAAGTGAGTGCGATGGTAACGCGGATTTTTTTCAGCGGAGCCGTTGCAGAAAGTTTGGTTTCAAAGGGGATCAGGCGCGATAAAATCCGCCTGTTGAAATAAAGAACACTCTGTTTCCCGGGAAGGGGAGCGGAAGTGGCGCCGGAGGCGTATGTTGAGCAAACGCTGTGCGCTGTTATTCCGGTTCCCATCTTGAACCACACTCTCTTTCAAACTCCTTTTGCCGCTTTTTTTACAGCCGGAGGACTCATTGTGGATTTGCCGTCAGACAAAAAGACTTTGAGACGTTACTATTCCGGATTGAGAAATGCGCTTTCAGACGCAGAACGCTCGGAGGCAAGCAGAAAGATTTGCGAAGCCATCCGTTCTCTTGATGAGTACGGCAAAGCAGAGTGCGTCGCCGCTTTTTCAGCTCACGGAGCAGAGCCGGATCTGTCCTTGCTATTTTCTGAAAAACGGCTCTTTCTGCCCCGTTTCAACGCGGAGAAAGAGGTGTATGAAATGGTTTACGTCAGCGATACCGCCCGGGATCTTGTTGTCGGGAAATACGGTATCGCAGAGCCGCGCAGAGAGCTTGAGGCAGCCGGTGAAAATTGGTGCCGTGAAAATCTGCTCTATCTTGTTCCTGCCGTGGCGTGTGACAGTCAGGGTGTCCGGCTGGGCAGAGGCGGCGGTTATTACGACCGTCTGCTGGAAAACTGCCGGATGCCTGCGATCGGAGTCATCTTCGATTGCCAGTTGGCGGAAAGACTTCCTGCCGAAGAACATGATATTCGTCTGGCGATGGCGGTGACTGAAAAGAGGTTTTTGAAGTTCGGCTCCGGAACGGTTCCGGAAAAGAAAAATTGAGGTGAAAAATGAACACGTATATGATTATCTCTCTGGCGTGTATATTCGGTGTGATAGGTATCGCACTCGGTATAATGATCAACAACTACATCCAGCGTCTTCAGAAGGGTGCGGCACAGCGTGACGCCAGCAAGATCCGCAGTGACGCCGAGCGTGAGGCGGAGCATCTTCTGCGTGACGCCAGAGTTTCCGCCAAGGGCGAAACCATCAAAATGCGCGAAGAGTGCGAGGCTGAACTCAAAGAGCGTCGCCGCGAGCAGACCAACAATGAGAAGCGTCTTGCGCAGCGTGAGGAAAATCTTGATCGCAGAGCTGAATCCATCGATGCCAAGCAGAAAAATATCGAGCGTCAGGAAAAGGAGATCGAGCAGCTCCGTGAGCGTCTTTCAAACCGCGAGCAGGAGATGGCCAAGAATCTTTCCCGCCAGATCGATGAGCTTGAGCGTATCAGCGGTTTTACCCGCGATGAAGCACGCAAAGAGCTGCTGGAAAAACTCGGCAGTGAGGTGAGAAACGAGTCCGGTATTCTGGTTCGCAACATTCTCGATGAAGCCAAGAGCCGCAGTGAGCGTGAGGCGCGCCGCATTCTTACCTATGCGATTCAGCGTTATGCTTCTGACTGCACCTATGAGCGCACCACCACCACTATTCCGCTCCCCACCGACGAACTCAAGGGACGCATTATCGGACGCGAAGGCCGCAATATCCGTGCCATCGAGGCTGCTACCGGTGTGAGTATTCTTATCGACGATACCCCTGAAGCCGTGGTTATCAGCTGCTTTGATCCTGTCCGCAAAGAGGTTGCCCGCCAGCTTATGGAGCGTCTGGTCAGCGATGGCCGTATCCATCCTTCCCGTATCGAGGAACTTGTCCGCAAAATCAGCAAGGAGCTGGATGAAGAGTTGTTCCAGGTCGGTGAAGCCGCTGTGCTTGAAACCGGCATAACCGGAGTCTCTCCGCAGGTCATGAGCATCCTCGGACGCCTCAAATACCGTTACAGCTTCTCCCAGAACGTGCTTCAGCACTCTCTTGAGACCGCCTACTTTATGGGCATGATCGCCGCCGAGCTCGGACTTGATGAGAAGAAAGCCAAACGTATCGGTCTCTTCCACGATATCGGTAAGGCACTTGATCACGAGATCGAGGGTCCTCACGCCCAGATCGGTGCGGATTTCCTGCGCAAACACAATGAACACAAAGATGTTGTCCATGCTGTTGCCGCTCACCACGGAGAAGTTGAGGCAGACAGTGTCTACGATATTCTCATCACTGCCTGCGACACCTTGAGTGCATCCCGTCCCGGTGCCAGAAGTGAGACCACTGAGCTTTACCTCAAGCGTCTGGAGCAGCTTGAAACCATTGCCCACGAGTTCCCGGGCGTGGAGGCCTGCTTTGCGCTTCAGGCAGGACGTGAAGTCCGTGTTGTGGTCACTCCTGAAAAGGTTTCCGAGGGTGAAGCGCAGATGCTTGCCAAGGGCATCTGTGAGCGCATCGAAAAAGAGATGACCTATCCCGGACAAATCAAAGTCACTATCATCCGCGAAACCAGATCCGTCGAGTACGCCAAGTAAAACAACGGAAGAATCAGTGCCATGTCCTGCTTCCGGAGCTCTCTTGAGGTAGATGTTGCCGCTATCCGGCACAATATCAGGAGTCTGATATCCCGCTCTCCGCAAAAACGCCTCATGGCGGTAGTCAAGGCCGATGCCTATGGCGTCGGAGTTGAAAAGATCTCTGCCGCAGCAGATGAAGCGGGATGTGCTTCGTTTGGAGTTGCCACCGTAGTTGAGGCTGTGCAGCTGCGCGATTTGGGAATACGGAAAAATATTTCTGTATTGAGCGGAGTTCTGGAAGAAGAAATTCCGGAAGCTGTCCGGTATGATATATCCCTGCCGCTGACCGATTGCAGTATAGCCCGGGCAATCAGCCGTGAGGCGGTAAAACAGCAGAAGACGGTCAAAGGAAATCTGATAATCGATTCCGGTATGGGCAGGGCGGGTATCGTGCTTGCCGGTGCCGGTGAAGTTATTTCTGAAATAACTGGAATGCCGGGAATAGAGTGTTCCGGAGTATACTCCCACTTTTCAAGTGCCGGAGAACCGGATGATGATTACACTCTCTGGCAAATTGAAGGGTTCAGCAGGTTTCTCCGCAATTACCCTCTTCCGGCAAGCTGCCGGGATATACATTTTGCGGCCTTTGACGGAATCAATAATTATCCGCAGGTTTTGAGTGCACCGTTCACTATGGCACGCTGCGGCAACGGTATATACGGTATGATGGATTCAGGATCGCTCAATCTTGATTTGAAAAAAAGTCTGCGTCTGACAGCAAAAATAGTGGCAGTCCGTGAACTTGCCTCCGGGACTGCAGTCGGTTATATGCATACGGCTGTTTTGAAGAGACCATCGCGGATTGCAGTTGTTGCTTTCGGATACGCAGATGGACTTTCGCTGGCGTTTTCCAATGCCGGACGCTTTCTGGTCAACGGCTCTTTTGCTCCTGTTGTCGGCAGGATCTCAATGGATTATACCACGTGCGACGTCACCGGTATGGATGTGAAGCCCGGGGATGATGCCGTCATTTTCGGCGCATCAGGAGATAACCGTATTGAGGTGTCTGAAGTTGCCGCGCTGCGGGGCAGTCATGATTACGATGTTCTCTGTTCCATCGGCAACCGCACAGAGAGGTTATATATATAGTATGGGCGCGGCGGAGTTGAAAGCAAATATTGATCGTATGGTTTCGCTGGTCAGCAGCGGCTGTGCTGTTCCAGATGTTTCACAGCGCAGAAATAAGCTCCATCAGCTGCTTGCAGAGATCCGCAAGTGCGGGGATTCTGCCGTTAAAACAGTGCAGGATGAACTGGGCAGGGAGAGTTACGAAACACTGCTGTTTGAACTTATTCCGCTCTCACGCTGTCTCAAGTATCTGATAAAAAATCTTCCCTCGCTTGCCCGTGAACGTAAGGTTCGGGGCAGCTGGATGACATTTCCCGCCCGGGCAAGTGTGGTGCAGGAGCCTTACGGGGTGGTTCTCGTTTATCCGTCATGGAATTATCCTTTTCTGCTTTCTCTTGAACCGGTGGCAGGGGCTGTCGCTGCCGGAAACCGTGTGATAGTGAAGTTCCCCGATCGCATGAGCCGCAGTTTTTATCTGGTCAGAAAGATCCTCAGCAGTGTCTTCGATGAGAGTGAAGTTGTTTGTGTCGGAAGTGAACTTGGGCAGGATGAGTTGTTCCGGCAGAAAATAGATTATATATTCTATACCGGCAATCCGTTTCAGGCATCGGAGATCATCCGTTTGTCTGCTGACCGCATAATTCCGTTCACCCTTGAACTGGGTGGCAAAAATCCGTGCATAGTTGACAAGTCAGCCAACTTGCGCGTTGCCGCCAAACGCATAGTCTGGGGTAAATTCACCAATGCCGGACAGACCTGTATAGCCCCTGATTATCTTCTGGTGGCAAAAAGTGTAAAGGCGCAATTCCAGCGGGAGATGACGCAGGAGATAAAACGGGTTTACGGAGAGTTTCCTCTCGATGACCCCGGATGTGGCAAAATCGTTGACAGCAGAGCCTACGAGCGGTTGAGTGCGATGTGTGCAAATGGCCGGCTGATCGCCGGCGGGGAGAAAAAGCCTGAAGAAAAACGTATATCCCCCACTCTGCTCGATCAGCTCCATCCGGATGATCCGCTTTTGACCGGTGAGGTGTTCGGACCTCTGCTCGGGATAGTTGAGTATGAGAGCGCGGATGAGTTGTTTTCCATTCTCCGCCGCAATCCATCACCGCTTGCTGTTTACTTTTTCGGAAACGACCGCACTCTGGAAAACCGTTTGAAAAAGAGTTTTGCTTCCGGAAGTCTGGTCATCAACGACTGTCTGACGCAGTTTGTCAATATGAATCTTCCTTTCGGAGGTATCGGACGAAGCGGCGTCGGCAGCTATCATGGAAGACGCACTTTCGAGTGCTTCTCTCACTCGAGAAGTATGATGAGGCAATCCTGGTGGTTCGATACCAATTTGCGTTACCGTGGAGGGTGGTTGAAAGAGAAATTGGCACGATTTATTTTCCGTCATTGAATTACTCTGTTTAAAGTTAGTTAAAAAACTTGCATATCAGCTTTGGCGGGGATATATTATTTGTGTGTGTAATTTATCCGCATAAGTTGCGGAAAAGTCTGCAAAATATTGGAGATATTATGAAAAAAATTGCTGAAAGTGTGCTTTGCAGTCTGGATCGTGGAGAAAAAGATCTGCGTTCCAAAATCGTAATGAGTTCAGACGGAAATACTATTTATCCCGATTCCATACATAAACTCGGCAATAATGCTGTGATGATCGGCAGAAACGGCGAGAAAAGATTCCTGCTGGTTGTCGCCTCCAACAAGGCGAAAATGCCGGAGGGTTTTGCCGGAGAATATCTTGAACTTTTCAATGGCGGAGCCGCAATCGTCGGTGAGCTTGACGCGGTCAACGCCAAGGCTCTGCGTAACGCGTTTCCGTGGTGCGCCCCCCGCAGTCTTCGCAATGAGCGTACGACCATGGGCTGCGGCGACCGTCTCGGACTTGCCACCCGCGGACACATCCAGGCCTGCCGCAAATATGCGCTTTCTCCCGTGCTTGCCCAGCAGTCTATGCGCGAACTCACTATGACCGGACGTACCTTTCAGGGGGTTGTCGATGATGCGACCTTTATGGTTTACGAGTGCGATTTCCGTGACGGCTACGGAGCTGACGGTGACCACCTGAAGAAGATCTGCGATATCGATGTCGCGCTTGCCGCCGGAATGCCTATGATCACCCTTGACCTTTCCGAAGTCATGAATGCTGCCGCAGGTGACTGGAACAGCGATGAGATCAATTCGGCCTTTGCCGCTGCTTCTGATGATATCAAGAACCGTATTGCTTCTGACTATGCCGGAAAGAGCTTTGTGGTTGGAAATCACACTGTTGAGTTCGATGAGCTTACCGCCAGACGCTGTTCTGTGATGTATGATGCTGCTCTGGATTTTGCTCTCGAAGTCTACAAGCATCTGCAGAGCAAACGCGGCGAGGAGTTCGATCTTGAGATTTCTATCGACGAAACCACCAGTCCCACTCTTCCTTCACACCACCTTTACATTGCCCGTGAGCTTCGCCGCAGAGGCGTCGAATTCTCATCGCTGGCTCCCCGCTTTGTCGGAGAGTTCCAGAAAGCTATCGACTACATCGGCGACCTTGCCGAGTTCGACCGTCAGTTTGCCTGTCATGCCGATATTGCCAAAAGTTACGGAAACTACAAAATCTCTGTCCACTCCGGCAGCGACAAGTTTGCCGTCTATCCCACAGTCGGACGTGAAACCGGCGGATTCCTCCACCTCAAGACCGCCGGAACCAGCTGGCTGGTCGCTGTGGAGGTCATTTCCAAGTGCGATCCTGAGCTCTACCGTGATATGCATAAATGCGCGCTCGAAAACTTCAATGATATGCTCAAACTTTACCACATCACCGCCGATATCACCAAGATTCCGGCCGTCGATACTTTGAGTGACAGCGAGCTGCCCGCTCTGATGGAAATGCCCGAGGCCCGTCAGCTGCTTCATATCACTTACGGTCCGATCCTTACCAGTGCGCTGCGAGAGAGATTTTTCAGTGCCATGCACAAGTTCGAGAAAGAGTACGACGAAGCTGTCAGACGTCACTTTGACAAGCACATCACTCTTCTCGGTGTTCCTGTAAAATAAGATTTTCAATCATAAAAATAAAGGAAAAATAAAATGTTTGATCTTATTGCAACCGCAGCGGCAGCCGCTGCACCGCAGGCGAAGCAGAATCCGTTCACTTCGATGCTTCCGGTTTTCATCATTGTGATCGTGTTCATGTTCTTCATGTCACGTTCCCAGAAAAAGCAGCAGCAGAAGCGTCAGGATATGCTCAACGCACTTGTCCGCGGTAAAGAGGTTATGCTTGCCAACGGCATCTACGGCAAAATCAGCGAAGTGAAAGAGAATACTTTCATGGTTGAGATCGCTTCCGGAGTCTGCGTCGAAGTCGCCAAGAATGGCGTCGCCGAAGTTGTTGAGCAGCAGGAGGCTGGAAAATAATGGATAAGCGTCCGCTTTTTCTGCGCACATTCATCACGATTTTTGTGATCGCGCTTTTTATTATCGGAATGTATCCTCTCCGCGAGCGTGATTATTATCAGGTCTTTATGGAGATGCTTAAAGATCCGGCCGACAAAGAGGCTGCCGCGCTTGTCGAGGATGCCAAAAAGCTCAAAGAGGCGAACCCCCAGCTCTTCCAGAGCCAGGTTCTGCTTCAGGCTGCTGATGCCAAGAAGATCGACCTGACCAAAAAAGTCAAAGGTGACGGACTTCTCGACAACCGCGACGTTATGAGCCTTATCCGCAAGAATGCTTCCGGTTCCATCCGTCTCGGACTTGACCTTGCCGGCGGTGTCGAGTTCTATCTTGAGCTCGTTCCCGATGAGGGACTGCTTTCTGAAGTTCCGCAGGATGGCAAAGGTGAGAGCCGCGCCGAGATCGAAGCTCGCATGGAAAATGAGTTCAACCGTTACCCTGACGACGCCATCGAGATCTTGCGCAAACGTCTTGAGGGTCAGAAGATCTTCGAGGCGGAGATTGCTCCTTCCGGCAAAAGCTATGTCGTTCTGCGCGCTCCTGTTGTCGCCCGCGACGAGAAGCTCAAGCTGCTCGATCTGATCAAGATGAGTGCAAAGCTCAATTTCCGCATGGTTCACGACAACAATTCCGCTCTGGTTGCGGAATATCTCAAGTCACCTGAAACTTTCCAGATTCCCATCGGTTATGAGTTGATGACCAACAGCGACAATCCGGCTGAACCGGTCATTTTTGTCAACCGCCGTCCTGAAATGGATGGCAAGGGTATTTCCATGGCGCAGGCCACCCGTGATGAGTATGGACAGCGTCGCATCGTCCTGCGTTTCAACAGTCAGGGTGCAGAGGACTTCGCCCGCGTCACCGGTGAAAACGTCGGCAAACGCATGGCCATCGTCCTTGACGGAAAACTCTATTGCGCACCTTCAATCAACTCCGCCATCACCGGCGGAAGTGCTGAAATCACCGGTAAATTCTCCGAGGAAGAGGCAAAGACCATTGCCGATGCTCTTATGAGCGGAAGTTTCCCCTTCCAGATCAAAGTCAACGCTGTCTTCGATACCGATCCCAAGCTCGGTGCCAGCAATATCGCCAACGGTATCTGGGTCGGAATCCTTTCTATGGTCGCAGTTGCGATCTTCATGATCATTTACTACCGTATGAGCGGACTTATCTCTGTCGCAGCTCTTATCGTCAACATCGTTCTGATCCTCGGAGCTATGGCGGCGTTCAACTGCACTCTGACGCTTCCCGGTATCGCCGGTATCGTTCTGACTATCGGTATGGCGGTTGACGCCAACGTGCTGGTGTTTGAGCGTATCCGTGAGGAGCTGGATAAAGACCGCACTCTTATTAAAGCTGTCGATATGGGCTTCAACCGTGCGCTTCCGTCAGTGCTCGACGCCAACATCACGACTCTGCTCACTTCCATTATTCTTATGTCCGTCGGAACCGGTGCGGTCAAAGGTTTTGCCGTCACCCTTTCCATCGGTATTCTCACCAGTTTGTTCACCGCGCTTTTCATGTCGCGTCTGATCTTCGACTATCTTTTCCGCTACACCGGTTTCAACCGCATTTCCATGCTTAAGCTGATGAAGGGCGGCAAGTTTGATTTTGTCAACGCAAGAAAAGTAAGCTTTGTAGTTTCTGCTGCATTGATCATTATGACCTGTGTTCTGGTTTGCGTCCGCGGACCCAATATCCTCGGCGTTGACTTCACCGGAGGTACTGTCGTTACCTTCAATTACAGCGAGAAAGTTCCGCAGGAGTCCATCCAGAAGGTTCTCACTGCCGCTGGTTACGACGAGCCGACTGTCAGCTACAAGGCCAACATCGCTTCTGCCAACGGCGAAGAGAAAGTAGAGATCCTCATCCGCGGCGACCTCACCAAGAAAGGTGATGCCGAGAGTCCGAAAGATACCCTTGCCAAGATCCTCAACGCCAAGTTCCCCAACGCCAAGTTTGAAGGCGGACTCGAGAGCAGCGTCGGCGGTCTTATCGGTTGGGAATTCACCAAAGCCGCTCTCAAAGCCATCGGTCTTGCACTGGTCGGTATCGGTGTTTACATCATGCTGCGTTACGAATACACCTACGCCATGACCGGTGTCTTTGCTCTGGTTCACGACGTCATGATCGTTCTGGGCATCTACCTGCTGATGGGACGCACCATCTCTCTGACTGTGGTGGCAGCTCTGCTGACCGTTATCGGTTACTCCATCAACGATAAGGTGGTTATCTTCGACCGTATCCGTGAAAACGTCGCGCTCAAGCGCGGTGAAACTTACATTGATACTGTCAATATCTCCGTCAACCAGACCCTGAGCCGTACCATGCTGACCAGTATCACCACCTTTATCGTGGTGTTCATCCTTTACCTCGGCGGCGGCGTTGCCATCAACGATTTCGTTCTGATCATGATGCTCGGCGTTGTTGTCGGAACTGCTTCTTCGATGTTTATTGCAGCTCCGATGATCGCTGTCTGGCAGACCAAACGCCTGATGAGCAGCGGAGAAAAACACAACATCGCAAAAGCAAAGTAATTTAAAATAGAGGTATACTGTGGCAAGTCTTGGAGATATGGCAAAGATGATGTCCCGTTTCAAGGACATCCAACAGGGGATTGGGGATCTCAAAAATGAGCTGCCCAAATTGGAGTTTTCATCTGAAGGTCCGAAGAAACTTGTTACAGTAGTTGTCGGCGGGGATTTTACGGTCCGCAGGATCGATATTGTCCCCGGCGGAACCGCGGATCGCTTCGAGCTTCAGCAGGATATCGAGTGCGCTCTCAACAGTGCACTCAACTCTGCCAAGCAGGAGATCGCTTCGCGGATGAAAGATATGACCGGCGGAGTTTCTCTTCCCGGCCTGTTCTGAATATCTTTGATGTGAAGGGAGCCTGCGTTTCGACATGCTGAAATATCCTGAACAGGTCGATCAGCTTATGGACGAACTCCGCCAGCTTCCCGGCGTGGGGCGTCGGGCGGCGGAACGGATGGCTCTGGCTCTTCTGGAAAAAGATGAAGACTCCCTGCGAATGCTCGGAGCGTTGATTTCCGGAATTCCCGACAAAGTGGGCCGCTGTCCGGAGTGCGGAGCGATTGCTGAAAAGGGCGATTTGTGCAATATCTGCTCATCTCCCCGCCGTGATAAAACTCTGCTCTGTGTGGTCGAGGATATGCCGCAGCTTTTTGCTGTGGAGTCCAGCGGTCAGTATCTCGGAACATACCTTGTTCTCGGCGGTCATCTGTCACCGATGGATGATGAGCTGGGCAGAAATCTCAATCTTGAGGGATTGTGTAAAAGGGCGTCTTCCGGAGAAGTTAAAGAGGTTATCCTCGCATTGAGTTCTGATGTCGAGGGCAGGGCAACTGCAGCATATCTTGCTGAATTGCTCAGTGGATATCCGGTTCAGGTCAGCCGTCCTGCGCTCGGACTTCCGGCAGGAGCGAACCTTTCGTTCGCCAATGCCGCAACTATCGGAGCCGCTTTACGCGGAAGAACAAAAGAAAATTCTTGAAAAACAGGAAATAAAATGAATTATCTGGAACTGACAGTGGGGGCAGTGCTGGTGAACAACTTCGTGTTGTCACGATTTCTCGGTATTTGTCCTTTCCTCGGCGTTTCCAAACGTCTGGAAACTGCGCTTGGAATGTCCGGAGCGGTCATTTTCGTTATGACGCTCTCAAGTTGTATTACCTCTGTGATATACAACTATCTTCTTGTATTTGAAATTGCCGGCAGAAAATATGACTTGAGATATCTTCAGGTTCTGCTGTTTATTCTCGTTATAGCCGCGTTGGTTCAGGTCATTGAGATCATGCTTCAGAAATTGAGTCCGAAGCTCTATCAGGCTCTCGGAATTTACCTTCCGCTGATCACCACCAACTGTGCTGTTCTCGGTTCTGCAACGATCAACGCCAAAGAGGGATTGTCCGTTCTTGAGGCAACGTTGTTCGGCGGTTTTTCCGGAGTCGGTTTTGCGTTGGCTCTTCTGCTGTTTTCCAGTATCCGCGAGAAGCTTGAGCTTGCGACACCGCCCAAATCGCTTGAGGGAACTCCGATAGCGTTGATTACTGCCGGTATTCTTGCGATGGCTTTTATCGGATTTTCCGGTCTGTGTTGAGGTGGTGAGTATGTCTTTCAGTGAAGTTTTCACCACCCTTCTGGTTCCGGCGATGCTCTTTATGGGAGTTCTCGGACTTGTCCTCGGAGCTGTTATCGGCATTTTTGCCAAGTATTTCAAAGTTGAAAGTGATCCCCGCGTGGATCTCGTAGCCGAACTGCTGCCCGGAGCCAACTGCGGCGGCTGCGGCAAAGCCGGTTGCGCTGATTTCGCCAAGTCAGTGGTTGCCGGAGAGAATCCTCCGGGAAAGTGTCCGGTGTCCAGTCAGGAGCAGGTGAGTGCCATTGCCCATGCTCTCGGAATCGATGCCGGTGAGTCTTTTGCCAAACGCGCTGTGGTCTGCTGCGGCGGTGATGTTGAGCAGATGGTGCGTACTCCCAACTACAACGGAGTTCTTGATTGTGCTTCGGCAGTGCTGGTTTCCGGAGGTCCCAAAGGTTGCGCCTACGGTTGTATCGGTATGGGCAGCTGCGCCCGCAAGTGCCCCTTCGGAGCAATAGAGATCATCAATAATCTGGCTGTCGTTCATCCTGAACTGTGTGTCGGCTGTGGAAACTGTGTCGCGGTCTGTCCCCGCAATGTCATTAAACTTGTCCCTGCCAATGCTGATGTTCACGTTTACTGCAACAATCCTGAAAAAGGACCTGATAAACGTAAAGTCTGCAAAGTTTCCTGCCTCGGATGCCGCAAGTGCGAGCGTTACAGCGCAGAGAAATTTACTGTTTCCGGCTTCCTTGCCAGTGTGAAATACGATTCCGATACACTGCCCTGTGCATCGGATATCGAGGCAATCGGATGTCCGACCGGAGCTCTGCTCACGGTGCAGCGTCATATTGAAATTGAAACCAATGATCCGGAGAACTGCAACGATGAAAGTAAATAAGAGTGCGGCATTAAGTTTCCGCGGCGGTATCCACCCCTCCGGAGATGGAAAATATTTGAGCAGCTCCAAGTCTGTGCAGACAGCTCCTCTCTTAGAGCGTTATTTTGTCCTGCTCGGACAGAATGCCGGAAAAGCTCCCGAACCGGTTGTCGCCAAAGGCGATACCGTAAAAAAATATCAACTCATTGCCAAAGCTGCAGGATTTGTTTCAGCCAATTTGCATGCTCCCACCAGCGGAACTGTCGGCGGAATAGTCTCTGTTCCCGGTCCGATGGGTATTCCTGCTCCGGCGATCGAGATCATAAGCGACGGACAGGATGAAGCCGCCGAACCGATGAGTTCCATCGACTGGCGCAACGCTGAAAAGAAAGAACTGCTCGACCGGGTCGCAGATTGCGGACTTGTCGGTATGGGCGGAGCGTCATTCCCGACTCACGTCAAACTCTCCCCTCCACCGGATAAAGAGATCGATACCCTGATCTTCAACGGAGCCGAGTGCGAACCCTATCTTACCGCTGATCATCGTCTGATGGTTGAAAATCCGGATATTATTCTCGAGGGAGCTGCTATCGTAGGCAAGATCCTCGGCGTTGAAAACATCTGTATCGGAGTCGAACTCAATAAGTGCGATGCCATTGACGTGCTGATGAAAAATGCCGCGTCATGGGGAGTGAAAATCGTTCCTCTCAAAGTTCAGTATCCGCAGGGCAGTGAAAAACAGCTTATCAATGCGATCACCGGTCGGGAAGTCAGATCTGGCGGCCTGCCGATGGATGCCGGATGTGTGGTGCAGAACGTCGGAACTGCCAAAGCGGTTTACGATGCGGTTATCAACGGACGTCCGCTCGTGGAGCGTGTCGTTACTGTCACCGGAGAAGTCGTCGCTGAACCCGGCAACTGGCTTATGCGTATAGGTACTCCCGTTATCAAGGCAGTCGAACTTGCCGGAGGAGTTACTGAAGATCCGGGCAAACTTATTCTCGGCGGACCTATGATGGGATTTTCCCAGAGATCATTTGATGTTCCGGTATCCAAGAATACCAGCGGAGTGCTTCTGCTCTCAAAGAAAGTAGCGGTCAATTACGGTTCCGGAAGCTGCATCAGATGCGGCAGATGTGTTGCCGGCTGCCCGATGCACCTTGTTCCCTGCCTGCTCGGTACGGCGATCGAAGGTGAACGCTATGATCTTGCCGCCCAGAACCACGTTATGGATTGTATTGAGTGCGGAGCCTGCGCTTATGTCTGTCCTGCGCACCGTCCTCTGATACAGCATATCCGCCGTGCCAAGGCGGAGATCCGCCGCCTCAGTCAGAAAAAGTAAATCTCAGGAAATACGAAAATGAGTGAAGATATACAGAATACCCCCCAGGTGAAACTGCCGGATTCGGAACAGTTGGTTTTGAGTTCGTCACCTCACATTTCCACGTCGGAAACTGTCCGCAAAATAATGTACAAGGTCCTGCTGGCGCTTCTGCCTGCCGTGATCGCCGGCGTGTGGTACTTCGGTCTGCGTGCCGCTCTGATCATCATGCTGACGACAGCTGCCTGCGTCGGAGCTGAAGCTCTCTGGTGTCTGCTGGCAAAAAAGCCGATCAAAAATACCATCCTTGACGGAAGTGCCGCTATTACCGGTGTACTGCTTGCGCTCAATATGCCGAGCAGCGTGCAGTTGTATGTTCCGGTTATCGGAGCATTTCTCGCTATCTGGCTGGGCAAGCAGGTCTACGGCGGAATCGGAAACAATCCCTTCAACCCTGCTGTTGTTGCCCGTGTCGGATTGCTTATTGCTTTTCCCGCGGCCATGACCATCTGGCCGGCTCCGCGCGGATTTGAAAAGAGCTTCGGCTATGACAATATGGTTACGCTCCAGCAGAGAGTTGATGTCATCAACGGTAAATTGAAAATGGATGCAGTCACTTGTGCAACTCCGTTGGGTGTCGTCAAAGAGCTGCCCAAAAATGAATTTGAGCAGGGATTTTATTCCCATCCCGACATGCTGTGGGATTTCTTTATCGGAAGACGTCCCGGCTGTATCGGTGAAACCTGCGTTCCGGCTCTTCTGCTCGGATTCATACTTCTTGTCGCCTTCAAGCTGATAAATTGGAGAATTCCGGTCTGCTATGTCGGAACTGTCGCAATTTTCGGCGCAGTTATCAACTTTATCAATCCGGCGTATGCTCCGGAAGCCCTCTTCCATATCCTTACCGGCGGACTTCTGCTCGGAGCGATTTTTATGGCTACTGATATGGTTACCAGTCCCATCACTCCGATAGGAGCGATCGTTTTCGGTGTCGGCTGCGGAGTTATCACTTCGGTCATCCGTTTCTGGGGCAACTACCCCGAAGGAGTGAGTTTTTCGATTCTCTTTATGAATGCACTTGTGCCGCTTATCGACCGCTTCTGTGGAATACGTCCTTTCGGCTACTCGCTCAAACGTGAGAAAAAAGAGGTGGCAAAATGAGGTTGAGAGATAACGAAAACATTGTCGTACTCGGAATTTTTCTCGGAGTTACCGGTCTGCTTTCTGCACTGGTGCTTGCTCTGGTTTCTTTTGTTACCGCCAAGCCGATCGCTGACGCCAAGGTCGCGCAGCAGCGCAAGGCGATAAGCCAGGTGCTTCCGGCGTTTGACAATGATCCGTCGCAGCTTGTATATGAAACCAAAACTGCTTCCGGTACAGCCGTCAGGTTTATGGGCGCGAAAAAAGACGGCAAGCTGGTCGCAGTCGCCGCAACTGCTGCGGCACCCGGTTACGGCGGTGATATCGAAATGCTTATGGGAATCTCTCCGGAAGGAAAAGTTCTTGCCGCACTCATCACCCGGCAGAGCGAAACTCCCGGACTCGGTGCCAATGTCTGCACCCGCAGTTTCCAGAAAACGATAACCACACTCACCAAGCCGCAGCCTGCCGGACTTGCTCCCAATGAGTACCTCGACCAGTTCAGCGGAAAGATTGCCGTTGATAAAGAGTGGAAAACCCAAAAAGACGGCGGCAATTGCAAATACCGCACCGGAGCAACCATCACCAGTGCGGCAATTATCAAACTCGCTTACGAGATCAACAGGACTTATGTGCTTAACCAAAAAGCCATTCTTTCCGGATTGGAAGGTGCCAAATGAATAAATCTTTAGCCACTCTCACCCGTGGACTCTGGAAAGAGAACCCGGTATTTGTACTGCTTCTCGGAACCTGTCCAACCCTTGCGCTCACCAGTTGCGCCACCAACGGTATCGGTATGGGACTTGCCACGACATTTGTGCTTCTCGGCAGCAACATTGTGGTTAGCTGTATCAGTTCCATCGTTCCCAAAAAGATCCGTATCCCGGTTTACATTGTCGTTATCGCCACATTTGTTACCGTTGTGGATATCCTTATGCAGGCTTATGCTCCGGCATCGCTTTACGAGGCTCTGGGAATTTTTATTCCGCTGATCGTGGTGAACTGCATCGTTCTCGGACGTGCCGAGGCGTTCGCCTCCAAAAACAACGTTTTCCTCTCTGCTCTTGATGCGATCGGTATGGGACTCGGATTCACTATCGCTCTGACTCTTCTCGGCGGTATCCGTGAGTTTATCGGAACAGGTTCTGTTTTCGGCGTAAAGCTCATTACCTGCTGGACAACAGACTTCCTGCTTCCCGGTTCTGCTCCCGGAGCATTTATCATCGTGGGCGCGATCCTCGGTTTGAAGAGTTACTTCAACCGCAGAGCCGCAGTCAAAGCCGGAAAGCTTTATATTCCGCCAGCCGGTCTTGATTGCCACAACTGCCGGATATGTTCGATATCCGAAGAAGAATAAAACACCAGCGACAGTCCATCTTAATGATGGACTTTTTTTATGAGGGTACAAGTATGAAGATCAGCAGAATATTGGTATCATCTCTGTTTTTGTTCTGTTTGGCAATTTCTGCCGCCGCAAAACAGAATTTACCTGAAAGCATAAAGATCCAGCTGAATGGATTATCTGCCGGACATATTCAGGGCGTTGCGGCTGATGAGAAATATATTTACCTCAGTTACTCTACGAAAATAGTCAAATGCGATTGGAACGGAGTGGTCGTCAAAATAATCGATACTCCGCGCTTTGACGGACTGAATGATCCGCAGAATGATATTGCGGCTTTGAAGAAAAAATACAATATACGTCATCATCACTCCGGTGACTGCTGTTTCCACGATGGAAAACTCTATGTTGCCTATTGCGGAAGCGGATTCAATAAATATCTAAATGGCGGCATGTCTTACAACTATGTCTATGTTTTTAACCCTGATCTCAATTTCATCCGGCGTCACCACGTTCCGGAAATGGAGTTCGGTGCCGGCGGCATAACCTTTGCAAACGGAAAATTTTATCTGGTGGGAGGTCGTCCGCGCGGCATTACCGGCAATACCGTTTATGAGTATGACAGCGATTTCAGACTGCTGAAAAAACATCACCTGGACATCAATTCTGCTCTCGGCATCCAGACCATCTCATTTGACGGCAGATATTTCTGGATCGGATGCTATGGCGTCGGAAATTTTTCTTTCAGATTTGATCAGAAGTTTCAACTGGAAAGCGTGTTTGATTTACAGGTGTCAACCGGTATGCTCCATTCAGCTGATGGTAAAACGATCATGACGTTCCGTGACAAAATCAAGAATGGAAAAATCGATCATACTCTGGCAAAACGGGAGAATGTCGATTCTCTCAAGGGAGAGATACACCGTCTTGAAATAGGAGGTGACGGCATGTTTTCTTTCCGCGGGAAAACCGTGTCGCCGGATGAGATATATTCTGTTTTACGCCGTCAAAATTACAGCCGCGATATACTTTTTATCCATTTCACCCGGGATACGCCGGCGCAGGCAGTTGCATCTGCTGTCCTTACGGCTCAGCAAATGAGGATAAATTTTCAGTTGATCCAAAAGTAAACTGTAAAAAAAGACGGCAGAGTGGAGTGTGCGTACCCTGCCGTCTGCGCTGTGTCCGGAAAATCACTCTTTGGTGTGATATTTCTCGTGTTCGTGCCGTTTGATTGCCAGCATTGCTCTGGTGTTGTATGCGGCCTCTGCGTTGCTCCGCAGCAGTTCTGCGATGGCGGAATAGATGAATCCCGTTCCGAAGAGAGAAACGAAGAACACCATAAAAAGAGCAGTTGTTTCAGTAAAGAGCGATGATATCAGCATAACTATACCTGCGGCGATAAAAATTACGCCGAGTATGTCAAATACTCTTGATATCCACGGGGTTTTACAGCCGCAGTCATAATCTGTGCAGCCGCAGGACGGGTGACGATGACGCTCGGGCATCTTCTCGACTTTTTCACTCATAATTACTTCTCCTTTATTGTTGCGGGGAGTATTTCCCCATATCAACATAAGGTGATGCACATCATTTATCAACAAAAGATGAAAAAAAGTGAAAATAATGTATTTACTGCTTGGAAAGCTGAAAAAACGACATATATTGAATTGTAGAAAGCTCCTGACGGCAGATCGACAGTTTTATATCCCCCCCGAAGATTGTTGAGTGCCGCCGGGAGTTTTTTATACAAAGGCGTTTCTGCTTGACAACTGTTTGTGCGGATGTATGTTATAGAAAACGCATTTTTATGGAGCGATATATGGAGTCAAGCGTAAAATTACAGTTGTTTTCTTCTCAAGGCAATCCCAGAAATTCCGAAGGATCATTTTTGGCACTGGGCGATGGAACGGTTTTGTTTGCTTATTCCAGATTTTCCGGCGGCAGCTGGCACGATCACGATGGCGCAGATATCGCTCTGATCCGTTCTGTTGACGGAGGCGAATCATGGAGTGAAGCGGAAATTTTTGTCAGCCGTACTGCGGAGTGCAGAAATTTGATGAGTGTATCTTTTCTCCGCCTGAAAAGCGGCAGAATAGTTATGGTATATCTCAAAAAGATCATGAATAACGGATATCCTGACGGACGTCCGGTGTGCAGATACTCTGATGATGACGGGGCAACCTGGAGCGACTGGCAATATGTTGTGCCTGCGCCGGGATATTATGTTTTGAACAACGACCGGATCATCCAGCTTGCCTCCGGAAGGATCATCATCCCCTGTGCCTTCCACCGCTGGCAGAGCAGTAACCTGAAGATAGACCGCCGCGCAGTTGATATAGTTTTTTATTCCGATGATGACGGAGTTTCATGGAACGAATCCCCTAGCTGGATACTTCCAGTTCAGAATTCTCAAAACGCCCTTCAGGAGCCGGGTGTTGTCGAACTTGCCGATAATCAGGTCATGCTGTGGGCAAGGACAGAGCTCGGCTGCCAGTACAAGGCTTTTTCTTATGACGGAGCGTTGAATTGGAGTGCCGTCGTTCCGGCTCCGGAGTTTACTTCTCCCTGTTCGCCGCTTTCTATCAAGCGCAATCCGTCTGATGGCGGGCTTGTCGCTGTCTGGAATTCCCGTTCCCCCCGGTACAAAGTTGTTCCGGAGCCTGAATCATGGGGCAGAACGCCGCTTGTGATCGCCCGCAGTTATGACAACGGAGTGACCTGGTGTGATCACTCCGTTATCGAAAATGATCCCGCTCACGGCTACTGCTACACCGCAATACATTTTTGTGATGACGATTCAATACTCATCTCTTACTGCTGCGGCGGCAAGTCGCGCGGGACATCGGTACTACAGGATCTTATCATCCGCAAAATCAGATTTTAAGATCCTGTTTCCGGCAGTTAAAGTATGTTGGCTTCAAATGA
>JAZQTR010000031.1:0-19180 GCA_045630865.1 Victivallaceae bacterium | reverse complement strand
GGCGGACTGGGCAAGTCCGGAGAGCAGTGTAAGCACAAAGTAGTCAATTTTGCGGGTGTAGGTCTGACCTGAAAGGAAAACGACGTTGTCAAATCCCATAGCTTTGGCAACATTTTTCTCAAGCTGGCGGCACTTGTCGTGGTCGCCGTCGAAAAGCTCGAGGAAACTTGCCTGGGTTCCGGTCGTTCCCTTGACACTTCTGAACGGGAGTTCAGCGATTTCGCGGTCGATGCGCTCAAAGTCCAGCATGAAATCCTGAAGATAGAGGGCGAAGCGTTTGCCGACGGTGGTCAGCTGTGCGGGCTGGAGATGGGTGAATCCCAGAGCGGGCATCGCCTTGTACTTGTCGCAGAAATCTGCAAGCTGGCTCATAAGAAGCAGAACCTTGGAGCGGATCTCCTTGAGGCTCTCGCGCATCTGGATAAGTTCGGTGTTGTCGGTGACAAAGCAGCTGGTTGCGCCGAGGTGGATGATGGGGGCGGCTTCAGGACAGAGTTCTCCGAGAGCGCGGATGTGGCTCATCACGTCGTGGCGCAGGGATTTCTCGATCTCTGACACGCGGTCAAAGTCAATATCCTCAAGGTGCTGTGACAGCTCTTCGATCTGTTTGTCGGTGATGGGGAGTCCGAGTTCTTTTTCGCACTTGGCGAGAGTAAGCCAGAGTTTACGCCAGGTGGAGTGTTTGAACTGCGGAGACCAGATCCCGCTCATGACTTTACCGGCGTAGCGTCCGGTCAACGGATTGTTGTAAGAAAAATTGTCGCTGCTCACTTGAGTTGCACCCTTTGTTTTAAGGCGGAAACACTCCGTCTTGTTGTGAAAAATAACATGCCGGAAATCCGGCTATACCTTATCACACATAAAATACAACTTAAAGCAAGATAAATCAACCCTCAAACCTGATTTTCTTCCCTGAAAATTCCGGTTGGCTGCTGTTTTGCTGAAGACCATCCGGCAGAAAAAAAACACCCCCTGCGGCTCCTGCTGCAAATACAGGCGGCGATGGGGGTGTCGGTTATCCGGATCGCAGATGCGCTTAAGCAGTCTGTCAAAACTCTTTTGCGAATACTGTCAATATGTTTTTCCATGCTCCGGCCGGAGCTTTAGCTGTGAGCTGTTTTACATTTCTGCCGGCGATAAGCATCAGGTAAAACTCGCAGTTGTTTTCTTTGATAGTATTCTTGATCTGGTTGGCAAAACGGAAGTTTTGCTGTCCGGCAAGAGTGGTTTTACCGGGCTTTCCGGCGAGCGTCTTGTAGTGAATTGTTCCATCGGGATCTATGCCCTGCAGACTGACCATCTGGGAGCCGTTTGACGTCTTCAGTCTGGTCATTATTCCGGAGCCGGAAAGATCCTTTACCTTCGCGTTGAACTTCTGTAAATCTCCGACCGCCTTACGGATATTGGCCAATCCGCTCTTGTAGTAGTTGAGCAGTTTCTGCTCCTCGTTGTTTTCGGCATACGGCGGAGCGTAGGCAAGGCAGTTCTGCAAAGCAGCCTGATATTGGGTGTCTGCTCCTCCCCGGAAGACAATCACTGCGCTTTTTGCCAGCTGTGTGATATTGCCGGTGATCTCGACTTTCAACTTTGCCAAACGCTCGCTGCGTTCTTTTTCGATCTGCTTGCGTTCTGCTTCAAGACGCTGCTCGTTTTCTTTGCGGCGCTGCTCTTCTTCCTGCAGTCTTCTGGCATCTGCCTCGCGGGCGAGCCGCTCTGCCTCCTGGGCTTTGGTAATGGCTGCCAGACGTTTGGCTTCCTCTTTCTCACGGTAGGGAGCAAAGACAACCTGTTCGTCCACCCGGTTGTAAATGTTCAGCAGCGGTTTTGCGGCGCGGCGTTCTTCTCCGGTGACCGGTTTGAGGATATACTCGATATCGGCGTTGGCTTTTGCAAGCCACTGGGACTTCGCATCGGGGTTGTTGCGGAACTCGGTCAGCAGAGAGTCAACTTTTGCAAGGTACTCCTGTCTGGTGACGATAACCGGTTTTGAGGGTTTGGTATTGGCGTCGGCAGCCGGTTTTGCCGCAGACTTGGCAAGCTTGGCCTTGATTGCAGAACCAAAAGCAGAAGGCAATCCTTTGATCTGTGCGGCGGCTGGTTTTGCGAAATCCGGCATCCATGCCGCATCTGCGCAGAAAAAGAGAGTTACGGTTGTGCCCAGTGCGATAACCAGCAGAGCGGCGACAGATCCGAGGGATATCCAGAGTACTTTCTTATTGCGTTTGGTTTTATTGTCCGCGATGATGGCATCGATCTCTTCACTTTCGGCCTCATCGTTTTTATCTTCCTGATGCTTCGCCAAAAGAGCAGAACGCACGGACTGCTGGGATTCATCGGTGCTTTTGTTTGTGTTGTTTTCCTGAGCCTGCACGGCAGGCTGTGCCGGAGCGTTTTCCTGTTTTGCAGCAGGCTTTTCTTCCTCCGGAACGGCAGTTTTTTCAGGAGCCGGAGGAGGTGCTGAATTCGCCGGAGCAGAAGGCAGAGTTGACTTCGCCGGAGCCGGCGGAGGCGCGGATTTTGCCGGGGACGGCGGCGGGGTTGATTTTGCCGGAGCCGCAGGTACAGCTGCTTTCCGCGGAACTGCAGCTGGAGCTTTTGCCGGAACGGCAGCTTTTTTCGGTGCAGCAGCTCCCGGTGTCTTCAGTTTCAGTTTGAGTGCCGGAGGTGTCTTGACTTTGCGTCCGGAGTTCATCAGTGCATCGTCGATATCTTTGATAAGGTCGCGCGGATCCTGATAACGGTCTTCGATATTGCGCGCCATCATCTTCATAATGATTGCATTGACTTCGTCAGACAGCTCCGGATTGACGCTCTGGGGTGGCTCGAGGTTGCCTTCGACGTGTTTTTGAGACATCTCTTCGACGGTTTCAGCAAGATAGGCGAAGCGTCCTGTGACCATCTGATAGAAGGTGGCTCCGAGGCTGTAGATATCGCTTCTGACGTCTGTCGGGATACCGGTGAGCTGTTCCGGACTGATGTATTGCGGAGTTCCGAAGACTTCATCTCCGGCTTCGGCGTGCTCATCGTTGGTTCCTGCTTTGCGGGCGAGACCGAGGTCGGCGAGTTTGGCGAAACCGTTGGCATCTAGCATAATGTTGTCAGGTTTGATATCCTGATGTACGAGTTTCTGTTCTCTCCATGCGGCGTCGAGTGCTCCGGCGATCTCTTTGATGACTTTGAGCGCGCGATCCTGGGCAATGACCTTCTCTTTCTGGATGATGTGTTTGAAGGTCTCGCCGCGGATGAGTTCCATCGCAAAGTAGTAGATGCCATCCTCTTCGCCAACGGCGTAAGCCTGTACCACGTTGGGATGGTTGACTTTTGCGGCGGCTCTTGCTTCGTAGAAAAGTCCGTCGATGTACTCTTTGTCGTTGGTGAATTTATCCTGCAGGATCTTCAGCGCAACTTCACGGTCGAGGGAGATTTGACGGGCAACGAATACTTCACCCATGCCTCCGCGGCTCAAGAGTGACTCTATGAGAAAATCTCCGATGACTACGCCGGGGGCGGTACGGTTTTCAGGCACGGTGTGCGGCTCTTTGCAGACCGGACACTCAACGTTGCTGTTCGGCTCTGCTTCCGCGCTGACGGGAAACGGTTTTTGACACTTTTGGCAGTAGAGTTTCATACTATTTATCCTGTTTCACTTCCTGTCCGAGGGAGAAATGATAGCGTACAATAGCTTTTTCCCTGAGTGACAACTTATATTTTTCACAACTTGCGCTGCGTCGCTCGTTTTCGAGTTGTTCGCGCAGTTTTGGTAACACCGAAAAGTAGTCTCCGGCAGCACCGGGAGTGTACTTTAAGATTCTGATGAAGTTGAATCCCTCCGGAGTCTTTACCGGACCGTATACTTTGCCATCCTCAAATTTTGTGACAGCCTGCGAAAATTCGGTACGCAGTTTGGATACTTCTATTACTCCGAGCTTCCCGCCGTCGTCTTTACCGGGCCCCTCGCTGTATTCGGCGGCCAAAGCGGAAAACCGTCCGGGATCAGTTTCAAGTTCCCGGGATATATGTGCTGCGTCTTTTTCGTTCTTTACCAGTATCATTGCAAGATCAACGGTTGCCGGAGTGTTGAATTTACTGCGGTTTTTTTCAAAATAATTGAAAAGCTCCTCCGGAGTTACCGCGTTCCCGGCAAGACAGCACCTGTGCAGCATGACCTGGATCGCCATATATTCTTCGACGTCGCGTCTCATTTTGGCCGGATCCACCCCGGATGAGCGGAGTTTTGCAAGAAAATCAGACCGGGAACGCGCACCCATGTTGACGGCGATTTTATCTATCTCGGAGTCGATATCCTGTGCAGGAATGCGGAAATTCTGTGCGTAGTAATCTGCGATTATCAGTTTGCGGTCGATGAGGTCGTCAACAGCTTCTCTTCTGATTTTTGCGATAACAGACTGAAGTTCCTGTGCCTGATGAGAGGCGTATGCGATATACTCCTTCTGTTTGGTGTACGGAAGGATATCCTGAAGCGTGACAGCCTCGCCGTTTATTGATGCCACGATCGAGTTGAGATCACCCTGCCGACTGTTTTTTCGCAGGGTATAAGCATCGCTCCCTGAAGCGGTACAGAAGATTGCCGCAAGGGTTAAAATCAGAAAAATTGTCTGCAAGGTCTTCAAAATAATTCGGAACTCTTTGGTAATTAGTCTGGAACGATTGAAATAATATAACAGATACTGGATAGATTTTCAAGCGTTCCAGACTCTTTTTCCGTACATATCAGTCGATAGTTACTGCAACATGCCCCTGACGGAGTATGACCGCAGGATTTTTAGTGACATCGACAATAGTTGAGCCCTTTGCATCAGGAGGCAATGCGCCGCCGTCGGATGCCGCGTCAGGCTCTCCGTGAAGCTGCGATAGTGCCTGTTCGAGAGAGAGGGCATCCGGCATACCGGAGGCATTGGCACTGGTTTGGATCAACGGCTCATCAAAAAAAGTGAGCAGAGATTCTATCAGCGGATGGTCAGGTGTCCGGACTGCCTGCGTAGTGCCGTCCGTCTTTTTCAATATCAACGTGACAGCTCCGGGAAAGTATCTCCTGAAAAGTTTTTCTGCTTCAGGTGTTACCACAAGTCCGTATTTTTCTGCACTTCTCCAGTCGCGGATGAACCAACCGAAGAATTTTGCCGGATCACGGTGTTTGAGCTGGCGTATCTTTTCGATCGCCGCTGTGTCAGCCGCCCGGCAGACCAGAGCGTAGACAGTTTCTGTCGGAATCAGGGCAACCGCGCCGGGATTATGCAGAATTTCTGCTATCCGGCGCGCTTCATCCTGAACAGAGTTATTCTTCGCAGTCATCTTCGCAGCTTGCGAACTTGCGGGTCATCTTCTCTCCGAAATGGCTGAAGATGAAGCAGAGGATTCCGGAAGCAAATCCGTAGACCGCACCGCAGGTCTGGGCGCGCTCGAAGAGGTCGCTCTGCATGAGTTCATAGAAACTGAGTTTGCTTCCGGAAACGCAGATGAAGGTATAGAACAGCCACACTGACGTGGAAACAAACATTACTGCCCAGGCAGTTGATTTGCTCGCCTTGGGAACGTAGAGCGCAATCACCACAGGCAGGAACACCACGACAAGCTGACTTGTCCAGCAGTTGACCATCAGGGCGTAGATGCTCTTTGATGTGAACGCCAGAACCGTGGCGATAATCAGAAAGACGATTGTGGTTATGCGTGTGCGGCGCAGAGTTATTTTGGGGTTGTCCGACGGCATCAGGTTGTCGATAACGTTGCGGACCATAAGTGAGCTGCCGGCAAGCAGAGAGCTGTCCGCACTGCTCATGATGGCGGAGATCAGAGCAGCAAGGAAAATTGTCATGCAGACCGGATGTATCGAGCCGAGAATGATGATAGCCATCCGCGGCATAACCTGATTCTCAAGGTCGCCTCCCATCGTTTCGGTGGTTATGCCGTGTTTGGCAAAGACCAGACGGGCGGCGAAACCGATCATGATCGGAATGACTCCGATGAGCAGGTAGAGAAATCCGGAAATCACCGAGCTGGAAACCGCAACTTTGGCACTGCGGCTGGCAAGAGAACGCTGGATGAGATCCTGACCGACCATACAGCCGAGTCCCATGATGATCCAGCTGCCGATATAGTAGGTGACATCGTTTACGTTGGTGATCTCTCCCGGTCCGATAGAGAGGTCGCCGGGTTTAAGTACGCTGACTATCTTGTCAATGCCGCCGGCCTCGTTGACTGCAAAGGGCATGATGATTATCAGTCCGATGGCGAGCAGGGAAACCTGTACGACGTCAGTGAGTGTGACAGCCCACATGCCGCCGGAAACAGTGTAGATAAGAACAACGACTGCACCGATGAGAGTGCCTTTCAGGACAGATATTCCGGTGATGACGTGCAGGATCGTTCCCATGCCGAGCAGCTGGGCGGCAATCCAACCGATGTAGACCGGGATCATCCAGAGTGAGGCATAGATACCGGCACCTCTGCCGAAGCGTTCTGCGATGATATCGGTGACAGTGAGATACTTCTTTTTACGCAGCAGACCGACGAAGAATACGCCGGCAAGCATAAGGCTGAGGCTTGCTCCGAATGGATCAGCTCTCACACCGCCCAGACCGTCGCTGAACACGGTTGCGGAAACACCCATGCTGGAACCTGCTCCGAACCAGGTCGCGAGCAGAGTGGCGGTCGCCATCCAAAGGGGCAATCGTCGTCCGGCAACAAGAAAGTCTTTCATATCATTGACTTTGCGTCCGGAGTACAATCCGATTGCAAGCAGAACACCCATATAGATCGCCATTCCGATCCAGAGCATGATTTTTGAGCGGGTGTCCAGCATTGAATCTGCCGCGCTGAAAAGTAAGATGTTGTTCACTGTTGTCTGGTTCCTTTACCTTGTAATGTTTTATTTTTATTTGTTTTTATAACTCAACGGACGGGAGCTGGAGTAGACGGGCATCTTGCCGTAATTTTTCACCATTCCCATATCTTCAGGGTATTTATCACCCGTGTAAACGTTGAAAAATCCGCTGCAGGCGTTTTCCGGAACAGCGTGTTCAAGTCTGATCTCGCTGCCACGGACAAAATCGATTTTCACGGTTGTCCATTTGCGCTTTTTGGAAGAGACACTATCTGTCGTGTAACTGTATTCTGCTCTGATAACGCTTCGGGCATTTTTGAATACGGCGAAAGCTTTGCCATCCTTTACACCTTCATCGGTAAGTTTCGGGAAAGATTCCGCTTTTACAACTGATTGGGCAAAAGCAAAAACCGTCGGTACATCCGCCTGTTTGTGTGAGTGGGACATCTGGACTTTAACTGCCATATAGATATCTTTCGGCAGGTGGGTCGTCTTTACCCAGGAGTCCGGATAGAAGAAGAAATCGTCGGTTCCGTTTACCATCATCAGCGGCATACGGGCGTTTTTGAGATAATTTGCCGGATCCCAGAGTTCGCACCACTTTTTAAGATCAGCTTCTGTGCATTTGCGTTTGAGCATGGCGGTCTTGAAATAAGTGCCTTCGTAGTAACCGCAGCCGTAGACCGGAATTGCAAAGGCGAAACGCTCATCTGCGGCGGCTGTAAGCAATGTGAGATATCCGCCCCATGAGACTCCGGTTATACCGACCTTTGAGCTGTCGACACTCTTGAATGAGCGCAAAAAACTGTGGGCTGAAATGACCGCTGCAACAGCGTGATAGCTCCACTGATCGGTGCTGGGAATATTTACGGTATATTTCTCTTTTTCGGTCGCTCCGTGATCAGGATTCCGCAGAGGCTTTTTTGTGCGTCCTTCCATCTCGTGCTGCGGAATATTTCCGCAGGTGTCGACGGCTATGGCGGCGTAACCGCGTTTATTCCACATCTCAACCCAGCGTGAGAAAGCGAAGCCGCCGCCTCCGTGGACAAGAACGATTCCGGGAACAGGTTTGCCGTCTTTGCTTTCGGGAATACCGTACCAGCAGAAAATCCTTGAATCTCTGCCTTTGAACTTGGGGCCGGCAAGCTGTACTGCTTTGATGTGATCGGCTGTTTTGAAGGGCAGGGTGCTTTTGTCGAAGCTGAATACTGCAGGCTTATCGCGGAACTTGCCATCCCACGGCGTAGCGGTACGCTCAGCCTGAAGCATCGGAGCAAACGCCGTCATGACGGCAGAAAGCACCATTATCCAAATATTTTTCCCCATATCAGGACCATCCCCGTTTGAAATGTTTCAATAAATTCGGTCTTAATATATACGGATTTTTTTGAAATACAAACTCTGCAGAAAGAAATTGCCGATTTTGTCAGCTCTTTTTGCCATTGTGTATGAAAAAACGTATATCTGCGCGGTACGCCGGAGATAGTCCACCGGGAGTTGCCGAATACCCTTTGGCTGATTGGAAGGAGATTGCAGTATCTCTCAAGTTGTTCTGTCGTCAGCTCTGCAGATCAGAAACGGAAATCCCGTTCACCTGAAGTTATTTTTTCAAGGTATTCCCTGGCCACCTGCCGTGCAGTCTCATTGGGAATATTTTCGAGTTCCCGTTCAATTACGGCAAGGCCTTTGGCTCTGGTATCCGGAGAGGCGTAGTCCTCAAGATACTCTTTGAGTGTAATGAGCGCGTTGGGATGGCAGCAGTTGGATATCTGACCTGATTTTGCAAGCGACATGAAGCGGTCGCCGGTGCGTCCCTCTCTGTAACAGGCTGTGCAGAAGCTCGGGATATAACCGAGTTCAAGAAGCCAGTTGACGACCTGATCGAGGGTACGGCGGTCGCTGACTTCGAACTGGGAAGAGTTGTCTTCCTCATCTTCTTCTTCGGCGTAACCTCCGACGCTGGTGCGTGAACCTCCGCTGATCTGGGAAACTCCGAGTTCCAGAACTCTGCGTCTGGCTTCCGCGCTCTCTCTGGTCGAGATGATGAGTCCGGTATACGGAACTGCGATTCGCAGGACAGCCACGATTTTGGCAAAGGTGTCGTCGTCGATTCCGTTGTCGAACGCAGACGGATCGATATCATCGGCACGGCGGATACGGGGGACGCTGATGGTATGGGGACCAACCCCTTTTGCCGCCTCAAGGTGTTCTGCGTGCATGAGCAGACCGACAAAGTCGTAGCGGTAGAGGTTGAGGCCGAAGAGAACACCGCAGCCGACGTCATCGATTCCACCATCCATGGCGCGATCCATTGCCTCGGTGTGCCAGGCGTAATCGTGTTTGGGACCGGCGGGGTGAAGCTCCTCGTAGGTTTTTCGGTGGTAGGTTTCCTGAAAGAGGATATACGTTCCGATGCCTGCATCTTTGAGTTTTCGGTAGTTTTCGACCGTGGTCGCCGCAATGTTGACGTTGACACGGCGGATAGCACCGTTTTTGTGTTTGATGCCGTAGATGGTTTTTATGCTCTCGAGGACATACTCGATAGGATTGTTTACCGGGTCTTCGCCGGTTTCGAGTGCAAGACGTTTGTGTCCCATATCCTGAAGAGCGACAACTTCGCGGACGATATCCTCCTGACTGAGTTTCACCCGGCGGATATTTTTGTTTTTGATGTGATACGGGCAGTAAACACAGCTGTTGATGCAGTAGTTTGACAGATACAGCGGAGCGAACATAACGATACGGCTTCCGTAGATTTTCTCTTTGATCTCTTTTGCCAGCTCATATATGCGCTCATTGTATTTTTCCAACTTGCAGTCAAGCAGAACCGCGGCTTCTCTGTGGCTCAATCCTTTGTATTGTGCAGCTTTTTCAAGGATCTGTTCGATCAGTTCAGCGTTTTCGCTGTTTGCTTTTGCGTATTCAAGGGTCTCCTGAATTTCGGCGTCATTGATAAATTCATCCGCGACAGCGGACTTTACATCGTAGCGGTACATAGTAAAACTCCTCAATTGTAATATGACGCCAATTAATATAGTTCCAGTTGGTTATTTATCAAGTTGAATCCGGCGGAATTATTTCGAATCAGGCCTTACCTGCGGCCTGTTTTCTGCAACGGAAATCTGCCCGGTAAATCAGTATAAAAAAAAGTCCGGACATTTTATCCGGACTTCTCTGCAAAAAATGTAAATCAATCAACTTACCAGTTTTCGCAGTTCAATTCAAAGTATTCCTGATTGTGGGCGCAGGCGGGGCATACTTTGGGTGCGCCGAAGTCGACGTGGAGATATCCGCAGTTGCGGCATTTCCAGACTACAATCCGGTCACGTTTGAATACCTGACCTTTTTCGATATTTCCCAACAGTTCGCGGTAGCGTTTTTCATGCTGTTTTTCGGAAACGATGATGTGTTCCCAGACTGCCGCGATCTTGTCGAATCCCTCTTCCCGTGCGATGTTGGCGAAGCCGGGATAAAGATCGTGCCACTCCTCATACTCGCCGTCGGCGGCGTGAGCAAGGTTTTTTTCAGTGGAACGGATGATGCCGGCAGGAAATGCTGCGGTTATTTCCAGACAGCCGCCCTCAAGGAACTTGAAGAAGCGTTCCGCATGTTCTTTTTCCTGATCGGCGGTTTCTGCGAATATGCTGCTGATCTGCATAAATCCGTCTTTTTTCGCCTGACTGGCAAAGTAGGTGTAACGGTTGCGGGCCTGACTTTCTCCGGCAAATGATTTGAGCAGATTGATTTCAGTGCGGCTGCCTTTTAATTTGATCATAACAGTTTTTCCTTATGTGATTAAACAAAAAGCCGGGGAAATCCCCGGCGTATCTGATTTCACAATAAACTGTTATCCGGCAAAATCAAGCCATGTAAGCCTCATTTTTCTTTATGAGAGCTATTCTGTCCTCCACGCACTTTCTGCTGGTGAGAGCATCCTGCGGAGTGTTTTTTACCCAGTCGCAGAGTTTATCGAGCGTGGAAACTGCAACGTGCATACGCGTATCGCTCGAGGCGTAGTACAGAAACACATCTCCGTTCTCTCTGACTACAAGTCCGTTGCTGAATACCACGTTGGATACATCGCCGACGCGCTCATCGCCGTAAGGAGCAAGAAAATATCCGCCGGGGGAGTAGATTACTTTTGACGGATCGTCAAGAGCCGTCATGAAAGCGTAAAGCACATAACGCAGTCCTGCGGCAGTGTTGCGGACGCCGTGGGCGATGTGGAGCCATCCCTCCGGTGTCTTTACAGGAGTTGCTCCGCAGCCGTTTTTAAGCTCCTTTACCGTGTGATAGATCTTGCGGTCGACGACGACCTCATCTTTGAGAACTGCATTTTCGATTGAATCACTCAAGCCCCAGGCGATGCCTCCGCCGGAACCTGCTTCGATGAAACCATCCTGCGGACGGGTGTAGAATGCGTATTTGCCATTGATAAACTCCGGATGCAGGACAACGTTGCGCTGCTGCGGACTCGGAGTTACCAGATCCGGCAGCCGCTCCCAGTTGTCGAGGTCGCGGGTGCGGACTATTCCGCAGGCGGCAACTGCGCTGCTGGTATCACCTGCCGGAGCATTAGGATCACGGCGTTCCGTACAGAACAGGCCATATATCCAGCCATCCTCGTGGCGTGTGAGGCGCATATCATAGACGTTGGTATCCGGTTCATCTGTCTGGTCTATGAGAATGGGGTAACGTCTGAACTTGAAGTTGTCAATGCCGTTCTCACTTTCAGCAACAGCGAAAAAACTTTTGCGGTCATAGCCTTCAACCCGGCACACCAGCGCGATTTTACCGTTGAATTCAATGGCTCCGGCGTTGAATACGGCGTTGATGCCGAGCCGCTCCATACCGAAAGGATTGGTTGCCGGATCAAGATCGTAACGCCACTCAAGCGGAATATGCTCCGCAGTCAGAACCGGGTATTTGTAACGCTCAAAACATCCGTTGTACCAGGTGGTATCCACCTCATTTTTTCTCGAAACCAGCTGCGTGTGCCGGAACTTCATCATTTGAAAATCGCCGGAAAAGAAACTATCCATTGTCATACTCTCATATCTGTTGAATTTATTGGAACATCAGGGGTATAATATATCCTGTCGATATTGAAAATCAACTGTCCGATGTGATTTTCTCCGCCATGGTTATTGGCAAAATGTGTTCTGAGCTGTACGCTGTATGGATGATAGGCAGAAAGGCTCTCTGACGCAACACTGTTATTTGTCACAGAAGCTTTTATCTTTGGATAAAATAATCCAGAGGCCCATTGCAAACAGCAGCAGTATGGGATAAAAGCAGCAGCAAACCAGTTTCAGAGAAGAAATCCGGATGCCGCTGCTGTTGGCGACTCCGGTTGCGATAAGTATCTGCGCTCCGTAAGGAATGATTCCCTGAACTACGCAGCTTGAGGCGTCAAGGATGCTTGCAATGCGTTTCGGAGAGCATTTGAATGCGGCTGAAAGCTCTCTGGCAATGGGACCTGTGATAACGATAGCAACGGTGTTGTTGGCGGTAAAGAGGTTGACTGCGGCAGTGAGCAGGGCGGTTCCTGCTTCACACCCCCGTGTACCTTTGATACATTTCTTTATCGAAAGAAGAATGAAATCAACACCGCCGTAGTGTTTGATCAATGCGAGCAGACCTCCGGAAAGAATGGCGACGATAAGAGTTTCCGACATATTAAGGCATCCCTTGCCGATGAAGTCAAGAGCTGACCAGAAACCGAATTTTCCGGCAAACATTCCGATACCTGCCGTGAGGACAGTTGCTCCGGCGAGCAGGGCGATGACGTTTCCGCCGAGCAGAGAGAGCAGCAGTATGATGACGTAAGGTGAAGCGAGCAGGAAATCTGTCGCAGAAATACTTACTGCGCTGCCTGTTGCTGAAACTTTTGTGTATCCGAAAATCAGATATCCAACGACAGCGACAGCTGCAGCCGGAGCAGCAAAGGAAAAGTTGGAGATAAACTTGTCGCGCATGGATATTCCAAGCGATCTGGTCGCGGCGATGGTCGTGTCGGAGATCATGGACATATTGTCGCCGAACATCGAGCCTCCCACCACGCAGCCAAGCATAAGTTCAGTCGGGATACCAAGCTGTTTGGTGATGGCGGCGGCGATCGGAGTTACTGCGGCAATTGTTCCGCAGCTTGTGCCGATGGCAAGAGAGATAAAGCAGGAAACGACAAACATTCCGGGCAGTATCAGTGATGCCGGAATAAAATATCTGGATATTGCCACTGCAGAATCTACTGCACCGGTTGCTTTGGCGATAGAGGTAAAGGCTCCGGCGAGAATGAATATCAGGCACATCATCATGATGTTCACGTCACCCATACCACGGGTGTACACCTGCATGTTTTCCTCAAGTTTTCTTACCGGATGCATTGCAAATGCCGCCGCAGATGCCACCAGAAAGGCGATGATCATCGGGACACGGTAAAAGTCGCCGGATGCCAGCGATAAACCGAGATAAAAAACAGCAAAAACAGCGAAAGGAATCAGAGACAACATTCCTTTTTTCTCATTCTGGTTCATAAAATACTCCTGTTGATGACAAATCATTTTTATAAAATATCTGTAAAATGCAGATTTTTCAAACCTGAAGACGTTTATCTACTGGTTTTTTACGCTGTATGGATATATATTTGCTCCGGTAAAAATTGCAATATATGTTTAAGAGGTTTTAACACAATGAAATTGATAATGTCAGTGAGTTTTCTTGTCGGCTGCTTCATCTACTGGAGAACTCTTCATCCCGTTAAGGGAAAATGGAAGTATGCAGCCGCAGTTCCGCTTGCGTTTGCGTCACTCAAGTTTCCGCTGATATGGCTGTTTGGTGGACCGCATCTTTTCGGACCGGAACTTCCCGGCTGGTCGATCATATTTTCCGGCTGGCTTTACGGAATGATGATGCTCTATTTCCTTATGCTGATTGTTTACGAAGCGGTTAGAGCCGTCACTGTAAGAAAATTCTCCAAAGAGAAGAGGCGCAGAGTTGATGCTCGAGCCCATCTTGTTTTGCTTTCGGTAACATCGATCATTGTGAGTGTCGGCGTTTATAACACTGTACCGGTTCCGGATATACACCATTACAAGGTGAAAGTTCCCGGATTGCCTCCGGAAGCGGAAAATCTGCGCATAGCTGTTCTTGCCGATCTGCATGCTGATCCTGTTACGGGTGCTGACCGGATAGGTGATATAGTAGATTTCACGATGGCGCAAAAGCCTGATCTGATTGCGATCGTCGGAGATTTTGCTGATGGCGACGCTGATAAGATGGCAAAAGAACTTGCTCCGCTTGCCAGACTGAGTGCCAAATACGGAGTGTTCGGAGTTCCGGGCAATCACGAGTACTACTCAGGCTATGAAAAGTGGATGGCAGAGTTTGCCAAGTTGAATATAACCATGCTTCCCAATGCCAGCCGGATGCTGGATTGCAAAATAGCACTTGCCGGTGTCACCGACCGGGCAGCCAGACGGTATAAGCTTGAGAGACCTGATTTCAAAGCGGCGATGAAAGAAATTCCGGAAGATATGCCGGTTGTGGTGTTATGCCACCGCCCTGATGAGGTGATGAAAGCATCAGCATACAAAAATGCGGTTCTTCAGCTTTCTGGACACACTCACGGCGGAATGACTCCTTTGCTTTCCTGGTTCGTCAAGCGTTCCAATTACGGCTTTGTCCGTGGACGCTATCAGGTCGGCAATACAACGCTCATCATATCCAACGGCAGCGGTATCTGGAACGGTTTTCCCATGCGCCTCGGAGTTCCTGCGGAAATCGTAGTTGTTACTCTTGTGTCGCGTTGAGCAGACACTCAGCACGGAAAACTGCAGAATCAGGAGTGTTTCCGCAAATAACGGCACGGTTTCCGGATATTTCAGCGGAAACAGTGATTTCCTCACCGATCTGGCAGGCGTGCAGATAGTTCAATTCAATGCAGCTGATATCTGATGCAGACATACCGTAAGAGTGCAGGGCATCCTGAACGAGTTCCGGATAGGTCGCGTTGTTGAGGTGGCGGTTCATATCGATGCCGCCGGAGTGAACCTGATATTTGAACAGCTCTTTTTCAGGAGTGTTTCCGGTTAGCTTCGCCAGTTTTTCAAAAGAGATCGGCAAAGTGCTGTTATCCGGAATGATATCAAGGATCTTTCCGGATAATCTCAATGGACGCAGTGTGTCGGCGTCAAGAACCAGCCAGGCAGCTGTTCCGTGGATAATGCACACGTTGCTCTCATCGTAAATGCGGTACTCACGCAGTGCCAGCAATTTATCTGTTCCGCGCGGATAGGTTTCAACCTTGAGTTTCTCTCCCACTTCCGGAATACGGTCAATGATAACTTTCTGGCGTGACAACACCCAGAGCGTGTTGTGATCAAGCAGAGCCTTCATGCCGCAGCCGAGGATATCGGCGTGTTCTGCAGCGGCATCCTGAAAGAGATCAAAGATGCCGCGCAGCTTTAGCCGGCAATCTGCTCCGCACTGATGATGGCGGATCTTGACGTTGTCGCAGTAGACGTTCATAGACTTACATAGCTTCAGGAACGCTGATGGTGAGGGTGTTGAGTCCGTCGGCAATGATGCTCTTCACGGTGGAGGCAAGGGCAAGTCTTGCCGCTGCCAGCTCGTCGCTTCCGGCGGTCATAACGGGACACTCACGATAGAAGCGGTTGAACGCTTTGGCAAGGTCGAGCAGGTATTCGGCAAGACCGGAACAGTCGCGTTTTTCCGCACAGCTTTTCAGAATGTTTCCATAGAAGAAGAGTTTGACGGCAAGAGCTTTTTCAAACTCGGTAGAGAGCAGCTCCCAATTGACATTTGCGTCATTGACGGAGATACCCTTTTCGGCAGCTTTTCTCAAAATGGAGTTGATGCGGGCCGCAACGTACTGGATGTATGGGCCGGTATCTCCCTCGAAGCGCAGACTTGCCGCCGGATCGAAAGTGATGGTGGTTTTCGCATTGAATTTGAGCAGCATGAATTTGAGTGCGCCCAGTCCGATGATCTCACCGCGTTTGGCAAGTTCCTCGCCTGAAAGCTCTGCATCGCGCTCTTTGCAGGCATCGGAGGCAAGTTTAGCCATCTCGTCGAAGAGGTCATCTGCGTCGACAACGGTTCCCTCGCGGCTCTTCATTCTGCCGGAGGGCAGGTTGACCATACCGTATGAGAGGTGATAGAGTTTATCACTCCATCCGTAACCGAGGCGGCGGATGATCTCAAAGAGCATCTGGAAATGCAGGTTCTGCTCGTCACCGACCACCCAGACCATTGAATCCGGCTGATAATCTTTGTATTTGAGCAGAGTGGTTCCGATATCCTGGGTGATATAGACGCTGGTTCCGTCGCGGCGGAGCAGAACTTTGCTGCCCATTTTTCCGAGATCGCAGATGATCGCGCCGTCATCACGTTTGTTGAAGACTCCTTTGTCCAGACCGTCTTTGACAATATCTTTGCCGAGCAGATAGGTTTCGCTCTCGAGATAGGTGTGGTCAAATTTGATGCCCATGCGGGTGTAGGTCTGATCGAATCCGGCGAAAACCCAGGAGTTCATGAGCTTCCAGAGTTCACGGACTTCAGTGTCGCCGTCTTCCCACTTCTTGAGCATATCCTGCGCCTCTCTTCCGATAGCGGTTTCGAGGAAGAGGTCATCGTTGTCACGGTCGGCATACTCCGGATGAGCTTCGCGGAGAGCCTTGATCTCGTCAGACAGGGCCTGGTTGTATTTCACATAGAAATCACCGACAAGGTGATCGCCTTTTTTTCCTGCGGTTTCAGGAGTGACACCCTCTCCGAAGAGTTTGTACGCCAGCATTGATTTGCAGATGTGGATTCCGCGGTCATTGACAAGGTTGATTTCAACGACATCGTGTCCGACGCGCTTGAAGAGAGAGGCAAGGGACATGCCGAGCGTGTTGTTTCTGACGTGGCCAAGGTGCTGCGGCTTATTTGTGTTGGGCGCGGAAAACTCGATAAGGATGCGTCTTCTCTCGCTTTCAGGCAGCAATGCGCGTGAGAGCAGAGCTTTTTCGTCAGCGACTGTGTCGCGGTAGAGTGCAGATGCCTTGAGGGTGACGTTGACAAAGGCTTTGATAACTTCCACCTTTTCCACATCGCTGTGGGCAGCAAGATAATCGCCGGTTGCCTTGGCAGCCGCCATGGGGTTGCCGCAGAAGCGGGCGATTTTAAAGCAGTTGATGGTGAAATCACCGCTCTGACCGGCAGGACACGCTTCGAGGTAGAGCGTGGGTTCGGCCGGATAGGATGAAAAGACTGAACGCAAATGTTGTTCAAGATCAGCAACAAATTTCATGATTTTTACCTGAATGGATGTTTTCCGGAACACCGGAAAAGTTGGTTTCAATATACGCAAAATGACTCCGGAACGGACAATGTCCTCCGGAGCCACTTCTTTGACAAGTCATCTGTCACATGAGGTCTTCGTCGTCGTCGAAATCTTCGTCGAACTCATCGCCGATATCATCATCGCTGAAGATATCGTCATCATCGAAGTCTTCACCTCCGAAAGCGTCATCGCCGTCTTCGTCATCGAATTCGCTGAAGACATCCTGGGTATCGTCGTCTTCATACTCGTCGAATTCATCGTCATCGAAGAAAGAGTTGTGGGCACCGATGAGGGCACCGCACTCCGGACAACATCCGTCTTCTGCTTCGATCAGAGACTCTTTGACGTCAGTGTTGCAGTAGGGGCAGGTCGTTGCCATAAATTATGATCTCCTTGTGGAATTAAACATATATGTTAAATCAGCTCTACTATATTATGTTTTTCCACTTTGTCAAATGTTTTTTGTTAAAAATATCGAAATTTTTTCAAAAATCAGCAGTTTTCAGGAATATCGCCTGCCTTTTCGATAGCCATTTTGGCAATACTGCGCAGGAATGCGGCATCGGCAGCACCGATATCTTCTGAAACGTAGTCCAATTTTGTCACGTCAGCTTCGTACAGCATGCCGAACCAGACCATCGCCTGCAGATATTCGCCTCTGGAGTTGAGGTGAATAAGGTCGGCTTTGAGCTCAAACTCCTGCGTATCCTCATTTTTGAGGTAGTAGTGTCTTCCGACCAGAGAACCGGCTTGCGGCGGCAAATCTGGGTGAACAAGGCGGCTCTGCTCCTCATCGCTCATCGGAACGAATGAGACGCTCTGCAGTTTTCTTGCCAGCTGAACAGCGTATCCGGTGGGGATGATCCGCAGGTTTCCAAGTTCTCCGGAAAGACGCTTGTAATTTACAGTAAGACGGTTGTACATTTCACTCTGGGAAATGCCCCACTCGCTTCCTGCTTTGAACTGCGGATGGTCGGCCCGGTATGCCCAGGTCTGCTGAATGACGATTTCGGCATCGGGAGCATACTCTCTGACGAAGTTCACGATATTTTGCGCGTAAGGCTGAAAAGTTTCGCTTCTCCAGCTTTCGTGGCTCGCCTGCTGTATGGTGACGATATCCCACGGAGTTTCACGGAGAGTGCAGTTGAGCGGACGGTGGGGATAAATACGGCAATCTGCGGGATTGGCAAGCTCTGCAGCCATATAGCTCCAATGGCGGCGCAGTTCACACCCGCCGAAGTTGGCTTTTTGAAGATTGAGTTTTGCTCCTGCGCTTCTGACTACCGGAGGAAGTGCGCGGGCTGCGCTGTCGGCGAAGCTGTTTCCAATGGTGAGGATATTGAGAGTATCTTTCATCGGGTTATCTCCTTATTTGTCGACCAGAGCAAACATAAGGGTGACTTTGAAAACGACTTTTCCGTTAACGAGCATTTCGCCGCTGCCTTTGCCGAATCTGGATTTTCCGGCCGGCAGGTTGAATTTGATGACCAGTTGGTCTCCGGGCATGACCGGAGCGTAGCTTTCAGCACCGTCGATGGACATGAAGTAGCCGAGTTTGCCCTCGTTTTCAGGACGGGCGAGAATACTGGCGCATCCGGCCTGGGCTCCGATTTCGCAGAGCAGGGAAACGGGTACTGCCATATCTTCAGACATTCCTGCAAAGAACGGCTCGTTGGCGGTGACGTTCTTGATCGCCAGCACGTCTTCTCCGCGGTTTTCAGGAATATAGTCGATCAGCAGGAAAGGATAGCGGTGAGGCATGAACTGCATGATCTTTTCGTTGTCCATGTCGATTTTGTCGTTGGAGTCAAACTCATTGAAGAGTTCGGGGATCTCCGTCGCCACAGCCTTGGGACAGGCCTGCAGGGTGAATTTTGTGTCGCTGACAACGCCGCCTGCGCTTTCGGTCCTGGCGGATACTTCAGCAGTATTTTCTCCGATGGAGGTGATTTCCACGCTGACCTTCAGTCTGTCGCCGGGGAGGGCGGGGC
>JAZQTR010000030.1:0-5677 GCA_045630865.1 Victivallaceae bacterium | reverse complement strand
CGTTCTCGGTAGTCAGGTTGTAACGGAACATCGCAGTCTGACCGTCACCTTTGGCACTGCCGACAATGATGGGCAGTCCGCAGAAGAAGAGGCCGGAAATATTGACGTGGCTCTGGCAGATGTGTTTTTCGTTCTGGGTGCCGAGCTGGATGGCATTGAATTTCTGGGTTGATTCAATGGTGGTGCAACCGGTGAGGATTGCTCCCGTAACGGCGGCGATTGCGATTGCAGCGAAAGTCTTTTTCATTTTTTACTCCCTGGCTTATTGTTTAAAAAAGGTTGTCAAGTTATCAAATTATTTCCAGACCGTCAGTGTCCGGAAAAATTTTCCAATGTGCATGCGGTTCAGCAAGAGCATCAAGAAAGCTCTTAAACACAAATACCATCAAGATCACATTGGGAACGCTTTGTGTAATATAACCAACGCAAGGAGATATTTCAAATCATCAAAGAAAAAAACAGCTATTTTTCAGAGGAATTTTTCTCTCTTGACACCCGTTGTATTCTGATCTTTAAAGGTGAGTTGAGATTGCGTTTGAATACCGGCGGTATTTCAAACTCGAAATTAACATACAGCGGCTCATCAAGATGAGTTTTTCCGACCGGTATTTTGACTTCAACTCCTGAAGTGCTGACTACCTGATAGCGTTTTTTGAATCCGTTGCATGCTGACACATTGAGATAACACGGATCTAACAGCTTGCTGCCGACAGCAAACTTGACATATCCCTCCTCCCCGGGTGCAAGGTCTACTCTTAACGTGGAACCGTTGGGAATGAGGAAATAACCTGCTTTGAATTCTCCGCCCGACGGCAGTTTGATCATCGGATAACTTTTCATAAGCAGAAAGTCCAGCGTTTTCCCAACCGCCAACTCCTAGCATGCTTTGACCGGACTGCGGTCGGCAAAGCTCAAGCTGCCATTTTCAGAAATAAGAAACTGATTGAGAATACGCCGGGAAACCGGATGAAATTGCTTATCTTCACGGTTCGTAAACTCTCCGTAAATACTTTCCAGCTGCACCCGGTAAGCTCCATCCGGAAGATCAAGTTCATCGCTCCGCAGATAGCGGAAATAATCAGTAAAGAGATGCTCTGAATAAAGGTAAGTATCCTGCCCGGCATCATCGTCATTAATAATCCGCAGTATGAATCCGGCAAGTTTATCCCTGTCATCCGGAAAAGCCTCTATCAGTATTCTGTTCTTCTCCAGACGTGTTTTTGCTGAAATAAATTCGTTGGCGTGTTGAAATGTTCCGCTGCGCCTCTCCCACCGTGTAAAATCTGCGTACTGCCTTCTGGAGACAACGGGTAGAGATACTTTATTATCACTGTTCATCTCACTCCTTGCAATATACGGAAGCGGAGAAGCAATACCATATTCGTCAAGAAGCGTTCCTGCGACATCGCAAATCCGATGCGGATGAGAATTCACTGCCATCCGCTCCCGGCTCTGATGACGCCGCTTGACGAAGCAAATGGTATTGGGATGGTAAACTTCAGAGTGATCTCCTGTAATAATTATGGCGGCATTGTCATACAGGGAGTGCTGTTTAAGTTTATCGAGCAGAAGTTCAACTATTTTGAAACTTCCTCTCAACTGTCCGACACGGGAGCCGTCGGAACTTTCCCGCAGCTCTTCATCAGTGCAAACCGGGTCATGCGCACCGTGGACATGAAGATACTTGAACACCTTTTTTTCATTTCCAACGGAAAACTTTTCCGACAGAGTACGATAAAAATGCCGGTCGAAAATTTCGGTCTGTTCTTCAGCATTCTCTGATTCCTGTGCCTGCTGCGGATTGAGAAACGGTAAATTGAAGTCGCCGTCAGAAAGAGCAGATTTTACCGGAGAAAATTTATCCAGCATGGTAAACAGTATCAGCTGAAGTGATGTTTTCTGTATTTCCTCCGTGACAGGTATCGAATTATCTATGACGTCAGGCGCATAACAGATGGTCTGCAGAAAAAAAGAGTATCCCTCGGTACGGAATCCCTGCTTTTTCAACGCCTGAAAAACGGAGTGTTCCGAACGGAATGCCCGGTTCAGAAATCCCGCATGATCGATATCATCCGGCTTACCATTGTCATTCACCGGATAAGGCACGCCGGTAAGCATTTCCGGAACCGCATACATCGTTCTGGCACAAGGACTGGTCAACCTGTCGCACATGGTAAAATCTTTCAGCACACTCTGCAATTCGGGGTATTTTTCAAACATCTCTTTAGCGATGTCATCCCCCATCGAATCGACGACCAGAACGATGGCATTATCTACGCTGCCGAAAGTGAATTTATCCTGTTCAGAAAAGGTATAATCCACAAAATCGAAACTGTTATCCAGTTTTTCCTTATGCGTCACCAACGGATGGAATCCCCAGACAAGCTGTGTCATGATCAGCACCAGAGAGATTTTCCGGATATTGGCACTGACAAACTTCCTTAACTTGTAGACTGCGAAAAATGGAGCAAGAAGTAGAAACACATTGAATATGGTCAGGAGCAGAATATCTTCGAGAGCAAAATCTTCCTTGATGTAGTTTGGGAAAAAGCTGCTGGAAAAGTGATACTGAATTATTCCGTATACAGCCAATGCCGTCGGAAACACCAGAACATATTGAAAATACTTATGTTTCCTGAACAGAAAAACTGCCGTCCCGACAAGCAAAGTCATCACGGCAAACAGCAGAAATATCACACTCAATACCAACGGCGTTTTGACAGCAAACTGATCTTTATTGGTAAGGTAGATATAGACAGCCGGAAAAGTATAGACTGAAACACATCCGGCAGCCGCAGCGAGCGAAGTAATAAAATCTTTTTTCATCAGGAAATCACTCCTCTCCGGCAAGTTCTATCATTACCCTCCCGGAATCAGGCAGAGTGCGGGTCAACACCGACGGGAACTCACGGCGGAAATGCTCTGTGACATTGTCAAGGGTCCAGTCACTGTAAATCTCTCTGCGGCCGCGCACAAGTTGACGCATCTGCTCGTCTTCAAGCGGGACAAATTCGACCAAAGCATATTTTCCTGTCTTGGCAAAGAGTTTTACAATATCCCCGATGCGCCAGTTACCGGTAACTCTCAAGTGGTGCATCAAAGCCAGTCCGAGAACGCAATCGCACCGGCAGCGCGAAAAGAAGCTGCTGCGCTCCTGATTGAAGAGTCCCAATCCGGCAGCAGGATTAAAGAGATCAAGCCGTACAGAATTGATATTGGAAAACTGTGTTCTGCTCAAATTCCAAAGCTGCTCCACAGCCATCGGATCCATCTCGGCAGCGATGACCTCGCGGGCAAACTCTGCGGCAATCCCGGAAAAAACTCCGGTATTCGCGCCAAGATCAAGAACAGCACCTGTGCCGCGACGGGAACAAAACTCCCTGACTATCGCTTTTTTACGCTCAAAGCTTCTGCCGGAGTAGCTGGTATTCTGATAATACTTTTTCCAGAGAGTATTTTCGTCCGGGGCAGAAAGAGAACAGATCTGATCCATCAAGCCGTCAATAAATCGCTTCAATCTTTCGAGCGGCATACCGGGCACACCGGAAAAATTTTTATCCGCCGAACAGCGTGCATCAAACTTTCCGTGCAGGTGAATATGAAACAGCACCTGCGGAATAAAATAGCTGTACCACGGCAGCAAACGCGAGGCAAAATCGAGAGCAATGCCGTTGATATCATTTTTCAGGAAGTCAAGACACCTCAAGTCGCAATACTTCATAAGGTAAAGCGGAGCTGCAAAATTGGTACAGAACTGTTTGTATGCCGCCCAAAGGCTGTCCGGTTGATATGCAGTGAAACTTGTGTGGTCGATAAAGAGTGCCTTGCCGCGGTAAAAGGTGATATTGAATGCGCTTGCATCTTTAAGGATCATTCCATAATCCAGTGCAATGCGGTTGACTTTGAGAGTAACAATAGCCGCTTCGCGCAGCTGGCTGAAACTCCATTCGTATGGATAAGTGACAAACGGGATTTTCTCTGCCTCGATTGTCATCGAATCACAAGTTGTTCCGGAAACTTTAAAACCGACGAGCAGTCCTTCCTCCTGAAGCCGGTCAGCCAATCCGGATGTTAGAAATTTCTGAAAGTCATCAATCCCCTGCTGATTGATTTGTCTGAAAATCTTTCCCCCCTGATGAAAAACGTATCCAGACGGATCGCGGTAACTTGCCGGATCACGCCTCGTTTCCGGGCTGCTGATCATCGTCTTTCTTTCTCCGTACAAATAAATTCCTGACTGCGTTGAAAATCTGGCGGAAGAAGACCATTCCAGAAATCAGAATTGCGGCGAGAGCCTGAAACAGCATACTGCCGCTGCCGGCATCGATGTACATAATTACATTCCTTTCCGTTATATTGTTGTAATTTTTACATCTCTATAACGGAGCAAATGCTGAAAATATTGTACAGAGGAACAGCTTCCGGAAAATAAAAAAGAAAAATACGGATAAAAAGAGGTATAAAGAAAGATGTGGTGCGCGAAGTGGGACTTGAACCCACACATCTTGCGATACAGGAACCTAAATCCTGCGTGTCTGCCAATTTCACCATTCGCGCAATCTGCTGCAGGTTATAATATACACCGGATATGCAATAAAAGCAACTGTTTGATATTGTCCCGATTGTTGCGACAATATCTGTAAATTCAAAATACAAAAGAGGGAGTATAAGTTCGCCTTACACTCCCTCTGCTTTTACAAAGCTGTCCGGATCGTCAGATGTTATACATACTTGCTTTTCTGGCAGCTTCCACCTGCTCACGCAGACCATTTACGACAGAACCGAGTTCGCTGATGGCGGCGGTCGCCGGATAAATGGTGATGAGTTCGCTTGCAAGTTTATCACGGAGCCGCTGAAGATTCTCTTCGGCGTTCTCCAGATCCATTTTATTGGCTACGATCATGGATGCACGTTTGGAGAGTCCCGGCATATACAGCTCAAGCTCATTTTTGAGAGCATCCAGATCATCGAGCGGATCACGTCCGTCAACACCGCCCATATCGAGCACATAACAGAGAACGCTGGTACGCTCGATGTGGCGCAGAAAAGCGTGACCGAGTCCGACGTTGTCGTGCGCGCCCTCGATGAGTCCCGGGATATCTGCGACAAGAATTCGCTGATAATCAGGATATTCGACCACTCCTACCACCGGATTGAGCGTAGTAAAGGGATAACTTGCCACTTTGGGCTTGGCTGCGGAAACAGCTCCGAGCAGAGTGGATTTTCCTGCATTGGGAAATCCGACAAGACCGACATCGGCAATGGTTTTAAGCTCGAGCTGACAGGCTCTTTCTTCACCGGGCTTACCCTCTTCGCAATAACGCGGAACGCGGTTGGTGCTGCTGGCAAAACGGGCATTTCCACGTCCGCCGCGGCCGCCTTTGGCGACCATGACACGCATACCGGGAGCGTCGAGGTCAGCGATGAACTCACCGCTTTCGGCATCAGTTATAACGGTTCCGACCGGAACCTTGACCACGACAGGATCAGCGTTGCGTCCATGACATCCGGCACCCTTGCCTCCGGGGCCGTTGGCTCCGCGGAAGTGGCTCTGATAGACCAGCGCGACCAGGCTCTGCTCACTGGAGGTACTCTCGATATACACACTGCCGCCGGCTCCGCCGTCACCGCCGTCAAGTCGGATCGTAGCCATGTCGTTCTGTGAGCCAAGGAGTTG
>JAZQTR010000029.1:0-7207 GCA_045630865.1 Victivallaceae bacterium | reverse complement strand
ACATGGCTACGATCCGACTTGATCTCTGGATAATTTGCGGCGGCGGCTTCACGGTCGCCGTTGGCACTGCGCCAGAAACGTCCTGCGCTCCAGACGGGGAGCTCCATATTGGATTGTCCGGAGGCGAAGTAGACCTCACCGAACAGGATGTCTTTCAGGACAACTTTGGCGTCGCCCGCTCCCTCGATGGTGAGTGTGTAAGGTCCGCCAGCTTCCTTTGCCGGAAAAGTGAGGGTGAATTCTCCATTTTCATTGGCGACGGCATAGGAATATTTTTCATCGTTGAATTTGCCCCGAACTTTTTTCCCGGCTTCGGCAAATCCGTGGATTTTGATTTGGGTGTTGCGCTGCAGCACCATATGGTCTGAATAGATGTTGCGAAGCGCAACTTTGCCGGATGCTCCGGATTTGAAACAACAGCCGCAGCAGCCGGAAAGAGCCAACGTAAAAACTACCGCAGCTGTCAGAGTGACAACAGTCAAAAAATGTTTTTTCATTTTACAATACAATCTGAGTTAATAAGTCGTTGGAAAAACAAAACGGCTCCACCTCAAAACAATTTTTTGGGGTAAAGCCGTCTCTTCATTCACAAATTACTTTCCCGCCGGATTTACCTTGAGGCGGTATTTGTAAAGATCTTTGCTGACTTTGCGTGCAGCATCAACCATCTCGGGATAGGGGCGGTCGGTTATGTCAACGAATCCGCACTGGATGTTTTCATCGTCAGCAGGACGTCCGGTAGCAGCCTGATCGATGTACTTGAAGTAGTGGACACCGATGATCTGCGGGTTCCAGAGCGCGCTGCGGACATAGCGGTCAAAGCCTCTGGCGCGATCCTTGGAAGTCGCCGCGACCTGAAGTCCGCCGTGTGAGGGACCGTTGCAGGTGGTTCCGAAGTGCCACTCACCGATGATGACGGGGCAATCCGCGCCGTCGGGCAGCTTGAACTGTGAAACATCGGCGGCATAGCGGTTGAAGCTCATACCGTCAACGAACTTGGCGGCGGTCTGAAGAACTTTGACGTTCCAGTCGTTGAAGCGGCAGCCGAAGTAGAGTTTTCCGGGGGCGTACTTGTTGATCATCTCTTTGCAGATGGTGAAGTAGGTGGTCACGATGTGGGCGTTGAATTCCGCAAGGTCAGCCTCAGCCTTTTTGGGGTCGGAGGGCATTGTGGTCGTGGCAAGGAAATCATCCCAGCTCTTGTAGCCGGTTCCCCAGACGGCGTTGAGCTTGGAGATGTCGGAGTATTTTTTCTGATAGAACTTTACCATTTCACGCTTGGCGTGCTGTTTGGCAGGTGAGCAGAGCGCACCTTCGGCAAGGAAAGTGTCGGTCTTTCCCCACGAAAGCTCGTTGTCGATGAAGTAGCCGATGCAGTAAGGATCAGTTGTGGTATTCTTCTGCCAGTTCTGCAGAGCCTCTCTGATGCCATCGGCAAAGGCGGGGTTGAAGATATCCGGGAACTTCTGCCACGCAATCTTTTTGCCTCCCGCGATGACATTGTAGAACTTTTTGAATGCGACAGCGGAAATGTAGGGGTGATGGAACTCCTGCTTCAGAATGTTGGGATGCACCCAGTTTCCGTTGGTGTTGAAACCCCAGCTTGAGAAGCGTTTCTGGGAACGGCTGATGAATTCGCTGTGATAGTTTTCTCCGTACTTGCGGAACATATTGTAGCAGTAGAAGTGGAACTGCAGAACAGTCGGGATGTTGTTCTTCTTGTAGAAACCGTAGCGGGGGAAACGGTCTGTTGAGTAGAACTGGGCGGTGACTCCCTTGTTTTCCGGCAGCTTTTCAAAGTAGTTTTCACGCAGAGAAATGGCGGTAACGCTGTCGGCTCTGTCGTGGGTGGTATTCATACCGAGAGACCAGAAGAGTTTACCCTCGGGATCAGTAAGGAACCATTTGCCCTTGTACTTGACTTTGCCCCAGCCGCCCTTGTTAAAGGTGGGACCGCTTGCCCATCCGCCGAATGCGTTGCGGTCAGGAATGGCGGGGTACTTGGCAAGGAAGGCATCTTCTTCAGCTTTGGCTTTTTTGAGGTCTTCGACGGATTTGGTCTTGCCAGCCCAATCTGCGTGTTTGTACTGTCCGAACTCGTCGACGAAGGGATAGAAAGCCTCCTTGCTTTTGAGGGCGGGAGACAGGGGTTTAGCCTTTCCGATCATACGGAAGTTTGAGAGAACAAAACTGCGGGCGTGATTTTTGAGCGGAGTGCTCCAAATTCTCAGCTGTGCAACTTCGTTGCGGATGATATTGAAACGGCTCTTGGCAAATCCGTCGAAGTTGTGCTGCATACCCTGCGGCATCCAGTCGAGATCTTTTTTGCCGGTTCTGCCGAGACGGACATTGAAAGTCGCCTTTTCAAACGGCATAAGAGCAATGTTGCAATAGTAGCTGTGCTCAAAAGCGTTGGGGTTGGTGGTTCCCGGCTTGAGGTTGATCACTTCAAGGCGCAGCCAGGTGAAGATTGAGCTGTTGTTGGTAACATCAAATGCGAAAAGCTCTCCTTTGGAGAGATCAAAATATTTTTTGTCGACCGGAGTAAGGATGACTCCCTGATAACCCTTGCCGTTTTTCTTGCAGTTCATAGTCAAAGTTCCGCCTTTGCGGATGACTGTGGTTCCATTGTCGAAAGGAGCTGCTTTGACCTGCTTGGGATTGGCTATATTGAACAACGGGGTATCTTTTCCGCAGAGAGCGGCAGTACCCAGCAGCAGAAAGACTGCGATAGCTGTAAATCTTTTGTACATAGTGTTATTTCCTTGAAATCTTGTTTTTTTGAAAAAAAATTACAAATCAGCCGAAACAAAAAGGCAGTCGTGATTTATCAGACTGCCATTTGGTTTTAGGATGGCAAAAATATTAAATTGTAATTTTTGCAAGAGCGATTTGTTTTGCGTCTATCAGAAATTCAAGAGGTTCATATTCTGATCGCAGTAGAACTTGAGTCTGAGGCTGCTGCTGCCCAATTCGGCCGCAGTCTTGAGACCGGCGTGTCCGTCAGCAAAGACAATTCCGCCGCGACCGTTGTGGATCTCTCTGAAAAATCCGGTCTGCCACGACCAATTGCTGTGAGTACGGAATCTGTGGAAAAACTCGTTTCTGGCATTGAGGAACAGGGTGTCAGCAAAGAGCGGAATTTCGCCGGGGCGTTTCATACGATTGACAATGGCGAACTGTCCCATAACACCATTTCTCTGGTGGTAGACACCAAATCTGCCGAGAGTGTCAAGAATATCAGCAGGCACACCATCGCTGGGCCAGTCAATTGCACCGTAAACGTGTCTTGGCATAATTGAGTTGAATTTTGCAAGGGGGCAGGCAACTTGTTTCCAGGAAATATATTTTCCGTGACCGATTTTTTTACCCTCTGTGTAAGCAGTATCAGTTTCTCCGCTGGCAAGGAAGTTTACCCAGATGCCGCCCCATTTTTCATAAATACCCCAGTTGGGAAGCTGAATACTGGTGGGGATGATGCCGTTAAAATCATCACCGTACATAGTGCTGGCGGTGCTGATGTCTTTGAGGTTGTTGACGCAAGTTGAGGACTTGGCGCGCTCGCGGGCCTGTGAGAGAGCAGGCATGAGGATCGCAGCAAGGATCGCAATGATCGCGATTACCACGAGAAGCTCAATCAAGGTGAAGATGGACATCTTCACCTGCTTGCAAGCAGGGCGTTTTGTGAAACTCTTTTTCATTTTCAACTCCTTTTTTAGTTGTTTTTGGTATTTTACCAACGTTATTATTAAAGTATATTATACTTGATTTCTTTCAGTTGACGCTCTCGGGAGTGACCAACCCCGGCCAGAGCATTACATCCTGCGGCAGAGATTTGGGATTTTTGAGTTTCCACGCCAAACCATCCACGGCACGCATTGCAATATCAGATATATGCAGATCGACCACCGGAAGTGACGGACTCAAAGAACGTATCAGAGCAGTGTTGTCGCAGGAGATAACTTCAAGCTTGCCCGCCTTGCGCTTGTATCCGGCAATATCCAGTATCGTGCAAAGCTGATAGGCGATCTGGTCGCAGAAAGCAAAGATTCCGAGCGGCTCTTCGCTCTGTTCGAGTATCTCAAGCAGAGATTTGGAAAGTTTACGGGCGGGCTCACAGTGGTCGTAACCGAGCTCCATTACTTCAGCGTTTTCTTTTCTCGCCTGAGTGCGGAACCCCTGAAGACGCTGATGCTCTTCGGGAAGATATGTCCACCAACGCTCCCAGACGATAAGCGTGCGGCGGAATCCCTGCTTCAAAAGATAATCCGCAGCAAGTTTGCCCGCAACAAATTCGTGGGGACGGTAGTTATCCCATCTGCCGCCCTCGAGCTCTTCGTGCATAACCGCGACACAGGGAAGATGAGAGACCAGAGACAACACTTCAGGACGGGTGGAAAAGTCGAATATAACTCCGGTAAAACCATCCTGTATGCGGGTCTGCAAGTTGGAGGCGGTGTTTTCCACCAGTTCAAACGGCAGCTTCAGCTCGGTAAGACGGCGAACCACACAGCTCTGTATTTCCTGTGCGACCGGGTCGCTCTTGCGTTTGGGAGTGTAAAGGACAGCGATCTTCTCGCCGGACTCAGATCCGGACTTGGCTTTGCGCCGGTAGTTGCGCGGCATAAAATTCGCCTCACGCGCAACACTCTGCACGCGCTCGCGCAGCGTCTCGGATACTGCCGGAGAATTGCGCAAAGCAAGCGAAACGGATACTTTGGTTACGCCCAAATAATCCGCCAACTCAGCCATATTCGTAAATGCAAGGGGAGTTGTCTGACTCATTTTCCCATCCTTTCTTTGGCATATACTATATCACAAATCAACGCTTTTTTCAATATTAAATTCAAATTAAAACAGATATTTTTTACTTTACTTTTACAAATGTTAAGTTGATTGCCCGCATTTCACCTCAACACTTGCAAGGCAGAATCATCACCAATACTTCAGGCAGACAACAAGGCTCCTTGAGCTGAAAACAGCCTGAATCCTTATCCCGAAGCCGCCAACCAAGGCAAAAAAGCTTCAAAAAAGCAAGTTCCACACCCTTTCAGCTTGAAATCACAACAAAGGACAGCTATTTTAAATAAAGTTAATTTTAAGTGATTGTTAAGTCTCTTATTCCGCCTGCCGGCATCCTCATCTGTACCGACAGGCATTTATGTTCAGTGACAATACCAGAAAAGATGACAAAAACAAAGCAGGAGTAAAATAAATGGCTTTCAAAAAAATGTCCCTCAACTGGAGCTTCGGATGCAACTTCATCCCCTCCACAGCGATCAACCAGCTTGAGATGTGGCAGAAAGAGACCTTCGATCCGGAAACCATCGACCGTGAACTCGGTTGGGCCGCCGGAATCGGTATGAATCTTGTCCGTGTCTATCTCCACGATCTGCTCTGGCTCGATGATGCTGCAGGTTTCATCGGGCGTATGGAAGAGTTCCTCGCCATTGCCGACAAGCACGGCATCAAAGCGATGTTCGTCTTCTTCGACGACTGCTGGAGATCTGAGTTTCAGCTCGGCAAACAGCCCGATCCCATTCCGTACAACCACAACTCCGGATGGGTGCAGTCTCCGGGCAACTGCGCCGCCGACGACCTGAGCCAGAGAGAGCGTCTCGAAGTGTACGTCAAAGGCGTTCTCACCCACTTCGCCCACGACAAGCGCATCGCCCTCTGGGACCTCTATAACGAGCCGGGCAACGGAAAATCCGGAGATCACGTTACCAAAACCGGACTCCGTGGAAATGCCTCCATGCCGCTGCTCAAAGACGTCTTCACCTGGGCTCGTGAGATCGATCCCGATCAGCCGATCACCGCTGCGCCGTGGTCTTTCGGCGAGGACTTCGATGAACTCAACCGTTTTATGTTCGAGAACTCCGATGTGGTGACTTTCCACGCCTACAACAACCCCGCCGAGCTGCTCGAGCGCATCAACTTTATGCGCTATCTCGCCGGGGGACGTCAGATAATCTGCTCAGAATATATGGCACGTCCCGCCGGAAGCACTTTCAAGGACTGCCTGCCGGTTATGCGTGAAAACAACGTCGGCGCAATCAACTGGGGACTCGTCTCCGGCAAAACCCAGACTATATACCCCTGGGGCTGGAGCGAAGAAAAAGGAACCCCTGATCCCTATTTCCACGACGTATTCAATCAGGATGGCTCCTTCCTCTACCCCGAAGAGGGAACCTTCTTTCAGGAGTTCAAAACCAAAGCTTTCTGACCCGACAGCAGCTCCGCAGTAAAAACAAAAGTGGAAGAGTAAACGTCAGTGTTTCTCTTCCACTTTTTTGTGTTTCAGTTCAAAGTATAAAAAATAGACATAACCCCGGCCGGAGTTATGTCTAACGGTGACGAATGGTGGAGCAGATGTGAGCAATCAGGGATTTTGAATTACGCTCAAAATTTGCTGTAACTTGCCTTTTTTACGCTGAAAAATGTCTGATTTGACTCAATCGCCTGTAAAACAGAAAACATCCTTCGAACGGCAAAAAATGGCAATGCCAATCCTCTTTATGGTAAAAAATGGCAATGCCTCTGCGGTTTTTTTCTTCAAAAGATCCAGTAAACATTTCAAACGGTTCCCTTTTCCGGATACCAACTATTATTCATAGATTTCATTACCATCCGTTACCATATATTACCATAACGGCTTTCAATTCTCAAACAACCTGTCCTTACTATACAGTTTGCCCACCAGTTTGTCAAACGACATTGAAAAAATACTCTGTCATAAGCTGTTTTGACGAACGATGAAGTGTTGATCGTTCCGGAAATCGATTCTGGTACCGGAATATTAAAGAGTTGACAAGAGTTGATTTTTTATTTGACAAAACAGAAAAACAGGTTATATTAATATATAGAAAGCGAGGTGCAAAATGGCAGAAACTATGAATCTTGATGAAATGAAAGCCGAATTTCTTTCTTTCGCCATTGAAGCATACAAGACCAAACTTGGAGTATCAGGCGCGAAAGTTGCAGAGTATTTTGATGAAACCGGTACTCTGGATTTCCTTTTGGAAAACTACGACTTTTTGCATACGATCGGCAAAGAACAGCTTCTCTCTGAAATTGAACGATTTTTAAGCAAGCGGGTGAATAAATGAAACTCTATCACGGAAGCCACATAGAAGTCAAAAATCCAAAGATCCTCACCTCATCCAGAGTCGGTGATTTCGGCAGAGGTTTTTATACCACCAGCAAT
>JAZQTR010000028.1:0-1550 GCA_045630865.1 Victivallaceae bacterium | reverse complement strand
CCAATTTTTTATTGAGAAATCCAAGTCCGAGTCCTTCAACGAATTTCAAAAGTTCCGGCAGTTCTTCTTCACTGCCACGCTTAAGAATACCGATTTGAACACGGGGCAACTCCTCGTGGGAGGATCGGGAAAGCGTTTTATATTGAGTTCCAACCGGAACAACAACTACACGCATTTCATCCAGATCCCGTAGTTCAAATTCAGGGAAGAAAGACAACTCCGCATTGTATTCTTCCAGTTCGGCAACGACTTTTTCGGCAAGAGTAACAACTTCACTCATTTGACCACCGCCATAATAAGGTTACAGATCGCACCCAGCATGGCGATAACCGCTGCCGCCAGCGCAGAAATGATTGTTTTCTGCATATCCGCAGCTGGCTTGCAAGGAGGAATATGATGTTGACGGTCTTCAAAGTGCATCTTCACCATCCCCCGGAGTTCGGCGATGTCCAATCTTGCCTGATTGAGTTCGTGCCAGATGTCCTTGTGATCGGGAGAGTCAGGCATTTCCAATCTCCTTTGTGTGAATTCTGCGGGTAATGTGCTGCGGACCTGACCACCGCCAGACTGGTTCGGAATTGGGTGCAAGCACCTCAAATTCCCGTCCGGCATAGATGATCCTGTCGCCGCGTTGCGGCTCTCTGGACAAAAAAGAAGCCCGGATGAGAAAATCCCGGCTTTCTATTCTTACAGTCACACCGTATTCATTTTCTGCCCGGAAAAGTGTCCGTCCCAAAGTTGCATTCACCGTTGACGGTGTACCGTTACGGGGAATATATTCAACAGGGACGGATAAACACCTTTCACATTGATCGTTGAGCCACTCTGCCGCTGTCCCCAGCAGATCCATTACTCAGTAGCGATGATACCGACCGCGCGGAGAGCAGTCAGGATCTCATTGGTTTTCTTTACAAGGGAAGCAACAGCATCCTTGCATTCACACTCCTTGATTTCAGCGATGGTCTGTGCAGGAGTACCGCCGGAGTTATCAATGAGGTCATTGATGGGATCACCTGCGACAAAGGTGGTGGCAAGACTGTAAGGTGCATTCAAAAGAACACGGACAGTTTCATCACCGTCAGCGGCAGAAGCAATGGCTTTGCCGAGATAGTGGTTGGAACCGGACACCAAGGTTGCTTTCTGGGCTCCAGCATCCCAATAAACGGTAGAACCGGAAGGAATCTGACCGGCAGCTTTGACAATGTCGAACACTCCGACCACGGCGAGGCTTCCGAGGGTATTGGCTTCAATATCGAGGCGGGCAATACCGACAAGGTCAGCGATCACGATGACGGAACCTGCGGCAACAGCAGTAGTGGGACGGTAATCAATGGAATCACCTTTTTGAACATAGCGAGCAAGCATGAAAAAATCTCCTGTTTATTTATTGGTTGAAAAGTGGGGGGCAAGTTGCCCCCGATGAAGTTTCCGGATTACGCAGCACCATTGGCTTTTACCATACCACGATGATCCTGCTCACGGACACCGAGGTCGAAATAGACGCGGAACCAGAGGCCGAGGGTATTGAAGTCGGTTTCGCCGCGTTCAAC
>JAZQTR010000027.1:0-6644 GCA_045630865.1 Victivallaceae bacterium | reverse complement strand
ACAGAACGACATGGCTACGACCCGACTTAAAAGTTTTTTCGCCTCCCCCCGGCTCCCATCACCCTACTTGTCAACTCTCACTTTGGTGTGCGGGGCGGCGTTTGCCGGGTCTTCGGGCCAATCGTGTTTGGGATATCGGCTTTTCATATCTTTGCGGACAAGGTTCCATGAGCTTTGCCAGAAGCGCGGCAGATCGCTGGTGATTTGGACGCTGCGCATGGCGGGAGAGAGCAGATCTATTTTAAGCGGGATGCGGTTTTTTCCGACGCAGGGGTGGATTTTCACTCCGAACATCTCCTGGACTTTCACGCTCAAGGTGGGCATATCCTGTGAGTAATCTATGAATCTGCTGCTGCCGGCTGGGGTGGTGAATTTTGCCGGGCAGCTGCGGTCGAGTTCGCTGGTGAGTTCCCAGCCGAGGGACTCCTGCATCAGGGAAAAGATATCGGCGTTTTCGAGTGCGCTGAAGCTGTTTATTTTTTCGCGTGCGGGGAGATTTTCGAGGAGAAAATTTTTCCAGATGTCTTCATTTCCCCAGTCGGGAAAGCGTTGATCGCCCTGTCCGGCGGCGAAGCAGACGCGCTCCTTCAGCCTCAAAGCGGCGGAGTTTTTCTCTGCCGGAACAGCTATATGGCGTCTGAAAGCCTCTTCTATGACGGCCTTGCCGCTTTCAGTCTGGTCGGCAGGACAGGGGGCGGAGGAAAGGACAAGTTCTCCGAGTTTTTCCTCACGTCTGGCGGTGACTTTTCCGGAAACTGGATCGAAAACGGCGGTTGTAAGCTCTTCTATCTTATCTGCAAACAGCTCTCTGATCTCATCTGCGCCGGTTTTTTCCCAGAGCCGGATGACGCTGGTGTTTCCGGAGGAAGTCACTTCACCGCAGGCGGCGAAAGCGGTTCCGTTGTCGGGACATCCGGGAGCCATAACTGCGGAAGAGCCGCCTGAAAAACGGTAATTTTTACCGTTGTAAGCGGCGATACGGTCAGGGTAGGCGGCAAGGATGAAGACAGAACAGTTTTCCGGATGGGCGGAGTCGTCAAAATCTGCGTGCATCATCTTTTGAAGATCGCGCGCCAACTCACAGTGGCGGCGGAAAGCGCGCTCTTTGCTCCGCATGGCATAGATCATCTCTGACACCGGCATTACTTTTCCGGAGGGCAGACCCTCTTCGAGGGCGGCGGCGGTTTCGCAGGCGAGGGAGAGATCACGGTTGTTTCCGGCAGATGCCAGAACTGCTCCGGTGCGGGGATGGACGGGTAGAGAAGATATCTTTCTGCCTTTGGGGGTTATATTGCCATTTTCATCGACAGCTCCGAGGTTTTGGAGCAGCTGCCTTGCCGCCGCCATGCGGGCGGTGTCGGGGGGCGTGACCCAGTTCAATTCATCCTCTTTACAGCCCCAGTCGGCGAGGGTGAGGGCGCATTTTGCCAGGTCGCAGGTGGATATTTCCGCCCGGGTGTGCAGCGCGAATGATTTGGTGTCGCTGCTGCTCCACAGGCGGTAGACGAAACCCGGGGCGGTGCGTCCGGCACGACCGGCACGCTGGTCTGCGGATTCAAGAGATATGCGGACGGTTTCAAGTTTGTCAAATCCGGTGGCGGCGTTGTGGAAGAGCCTCTTTTCAAATCCGCTGTCGACCACGGCGGTTATTCCGGGAATGGTGACGCTGCTTTCGGCGATGTTGGTGGCAAGGATGATGCGCCGCCGGTTGTTTCCGGCGCGCAGTACCCGGTTCTGCTCCTCGAGTTTCATTCTGCCGTGAAGCTCCTGCAGGAGTATTCCGTTTGCGGCGGCAAAATCTTCGAGGGCGGCAGCGGTCTGCGATATTTCAGAGGTTCCGGGAAGAAATACCAGAATGTTGCCCATGTGGCGGCGCGAAGCGTAAATTACACCTGAAACGGTGGTTTTTACGATATTTCCGGCATTTATGCTATCGGAATTGTATTCGATTTCCAGAGGAAAAACTCTGCCGGGAACATCGAAGAAAACCGCGTCAGGAACGATTTCGCAGAGTTTCTTTTCGTCGATGGTCGCAGACATGATGACGATTTTCAAATCGGGCGAAAAAAGTTTCCTGCTTTCCAGAGCAAGGGTGAAGCCGAGGTCGGACTGCATTGATCTCTCATGAAACTCATCGAAGATCACCGCGTCGACTCCGGAAAGCTCCGGGTCGTTGATGATCATATTGAGAAAAATTCCGTTGGTGACAGCAACGACCTGCGCCGATTTCTGGCAGCAGCGTTCGCCGCGGACGATGAAACCGGTCTTCTCTCCGCATACTTCATCTCTATCTGAAGCTATCCGCTCTGCTGCGCCTTTTGCCGCCACTCTCCGGGGTTCGACCAGCAGTATTCTGCCGGAGAGTTTTTCCGCAAGCGCAGGGGCAACTCTGGTGGTTTTTCCGGCTCCCGGTGAGGCGCGCAGGATGGTGACGCTGTTTGAGATGATTCCGGAAATTATCTCGTTCAGCGTGCTGTCGATCGGCAGAGTTTCTCTCATTTTGCCCTCGGATGTGCGTCGCGGTAGACCTTTTTCAGCCGCTCGATGCCGACGTGAGTGTAGATCTGGGTGGTGCTTAAATTTTCGTGGCCGAGCAGCTCCTGAACGCTCCGCAGGTCGGCTCCGGCATCCAGAAGATGGGTCGCAAAGCTGTGGCGCAGCTTGTGGGGAGTGAAATCCGGAGGCAGTCCGGCATGAACCAGATAGTTTTTCAGATTGCGCTGGAAGCTGCGGGCGTTGAGCCTCTCTCCGAAGCAGTTGATGAAGAGCGGCGTCTCTGCTCCGCGCGGAAATCCGCACTGGTTGCAGAAGCGGCGGTATGCTCTGATCGCCTTTGCCGCAGTTTTTCCGACTGCACCCAGACGCTCTTTTTTGCCTTTGCCGCGGATTTTTATCACATCTCCGGAAACGTCTGCAATGTTGAGTCCCACCGCCTCACTTATCCGCAGTCCGGCGGAGTATATCAGCTCGATCATCGCCGTATCGCGCAAAGCGGCAAAGTCGGCGGATTCCTCCGTTTTGCTTGCTCCGCACTCTTTTCTCTCGAGCCAGTAGGTGCGGACGGCTTCCACAAGCTGGTCTATCTGGGTGATGTTCATCACTTTGGGCAGACCTTTATCTGCCCTGACCATAGAGATATCGGCAAAGGGATTTCCGGTAAAGACTCCGAGCCGGATGAGAAAGCGGAAAAATGACTTCAGAGAGGACATCTTTCTCTGCATGGAACGCCTGCTGATCTTTTTGTCGTGGAGTACCATCAGAAAACGTTTGCCATGATCGGAGGAAATTTTTTCCCAGTCATCGAAGTTTTCATCTTCCATAACGCCGGAAGAAAACTCTTTTATATCCCTGATGTAGGCATCCACAGTATGGATGCTTGCGCCTTTTTCCAACTCAAGATAGCGGCGGAAATCGTCAACTCTGCTCATTTTTTTACCGGCATGTTTTTTACCCGGTCAAGCGGATAGAGCCGCAGGACAGTATTTCTTCTCTCATCTTCGAGAACGAGTATTTTGCCGTCAAAGCTCCAAGCTCTTGCCGCTTCGAGGCCGGAGAGGAATTTCCGCTCCTTTTCCGGTTCGCGCACCATCGCTCTGGTGACCGCCATATCTCCGAAGTGGAGGAGATTCTTTTCCATTTTGTTCACCGGAGCAAAAAAGCGGTTGCCGTTGGTGGTTCCGACAATGCGTCTGCCGTCGGCGGAAAACTCAAGAACTGCGCCGGATGGTCCGGATTCCGGAGCCCAGCAGGTTCCGGCGAGAGTTGCAGAATATGTGCTTTCAGTTGAGGTGCAGCCGGTCAGGAACAGAGTGAAAAGTGCCGCAAGGCAAAATGCTTTCAAAAAATTTTCAAGTTTCATTTGCAGTGTAAAAAACATACGTTATATTATAGATGTATAAACATATATTCAGGTCAGAGTTTTTTCAAGTAAAATCAAATAATAAAGGTGAAGATAATGAAGAAATTTATCCTCGTTTTCAGTGTGATGTGTTCCGCTTTCATCCTTTCTGCCCAGCAGGATGACTGCAATGCCACGGTCACGGCAAGCAAGCTCAATGTCCGTATCAAACCGTCGATCAAATCCCCCAGGGCCGGAGTTCTGGTCAAAGGTGAGAGAGTCAAAGTTACAGGTGAGCAGGGCTTCTGGGCTGAACTCGAAGCTCCGGCATCGCTCAAATTCTATGTTTCCGAAGTATATCTGGTCAACGGAAAACTCACTAACGCTGTGAATTTGCGTACCGCCCGCGATGCCAAGTCCCTCAGCTTCGGACTTCTGCCTGCCGGAACCAAGCTCGAGATCCTCGAAGAGGCGAGCAAGCATGGCTGGATCCAGGTCAAAGCTCCTGCCGGAACCAAAGTTTACGCCTTCAAAGAGTATCTTGCTTTCGACGCCGCTTCTTCTGCCGCCAAAGAGGTGAAAGAGGCCGATCCCGCCCCTGAAAAAGCGGCGGAGAAAAAGGCTGAAGAGAAGAAAGCTGATGATAAAAAGATCGAAGAGTTTATCGAAGCTCCCAAACCGGCTGAAGAGAAGAAAGCCGCAGCTCCCACTCCCGTAAAGAAAGTTGAGGAGAAAAAGGAGGCCGCCCCTGCCCCCGCAAAGAAAGCAGAGGAGAAAAAGGAGGTCGCTCCCGCTCCGGCAAAAAAAGTTGAAGAAAAGAAAGCCGAAGTCAAAAGATCAGTCGTTCCTGCCGGAAAGATCGAGTCCGACCTCGAGTCGCTCGGCGCAAAATTTGAAAAAGACGGTGTCATCGTCAAAGGTGTTCTTTACAAGATTCCGAAAAGCACCAGCCCCGCCACCAACTACGCCGTCCTCAGAGGCGGAGAAAACCTCGGCTTCGTCTGCGGACTTGAAGACGCAGAGTTCGCCAAATCCGTCTCCCTAGAGGTCATCTATACCGGGAAATCCTACCGCATTTCCGGTTGGAAGGCTCCCATTATCGTAGTTTCTGAATGATAAAATACGCCCACTTTCAGCTCACTGTCCGCTGTAATTTGAATTGCTCGTTCTGCGGACAGAGCCGCGGCATGGCCGGAACCGCCGCAAACGAAATAGAGCCGGAGCAATGGCTCAAATATGCGGCTGAACTGCGCGAGTCCGGAGTGACTCCGACAATCACCCTCTGGGGCGGAGAACCCATGCTTTACAGCGGTTTTTCACACCTTGCAGAGAAACTCCATGAGTGCGGACACAAGCTCGATGTCGTCACCAACGCAACAAAACTCGGTGAGCATTATCCGGCACTCAATAACTTCTTTGAGCATATCTTTGTATCCCTCGACGGAATGAGAGAACAGCACGACGCCGTGAGAGGTACAGGCGTCTTCGATAAAGTCCGGGAAAACCTCGAACTTATCCGCCCGCGCAAAGGAAAACTGATTTTTCTCTGCACCGTAAGCGACGCCAACGTCGATATCGCAGCCGATCTTCCATTCAAAATGGCAGAGCTCGGTGCCGACGGTATCGTTCTTCAACAGCTGATGTACCTCACCCGTGAGGAAATAGAAGAATACAGAGCTTACAGCAGAGAACATTTTCTCTGCGATTATCCGGAACTCGCCGGCTGGGAACGCAACGATGACCTGACCTACCGGAAAAAACTCGCCGCCGCAGTCAGCCGGATCAAGTCCGCAAATTACCCCGTTCCGGTGACATTAACCCCGCACGCTTACGGATTCCATCCCGACGCCGAACCATGCTCCTGCCGCGAAAAGCGAATCCATATCCGCCACGACGGAAACGTCGGCTTCTGTACAGACTACTTCGGTTTTTCTGCCGGAAACGTCAAAAATAACTCCATCAAAGAGATCCTCTCCTCCCCGCAGGCACAACTCTTCCATAAAGCCGTCAGAGAAAATAAACTTGCCATCTGCCGCCACTGCCCCTGGCGCATGCAGAGCATTTAAATACTATCTTTTGGGAAAGGGAGATTGTTCCCGGGGAAGAGGGAAACTTCTTTTCACGGGAAAAGAAGTTTCCCCCTTCCCCGGACCCCAACCCCTTTCAAGAAAAGCGGAGTGCTTTTTTGCTTCCGTTGGTCGCTTGTATTGATTATATTTGTTTGCAATCGGTAGACGAATTATCAGGCAATGTCAGATTTTGCGGCGGGACTGTACACGACCAAAGCAACGGCAGCGTAACCATATCCAAACGGCTTGTTTGCATCGGTGGATGCATCCGGCTTCGCACAAGGCTGCGCCGCGACGAGTTGTGAGGCAAGAAAAATGTTTTGCGGCGGGACTGTACGCGACCGAAGCAACGGCAGCCCCATCTAACCGGAGTATTTTTGCCACGCAAAAAGACGACGGACCCAAACGGCAAGTTTGCATCGGTGGATGCAATGTGAGGCAAGGTCATGTTTTATGGCGAGTACGCAAGGGAGTGTACGACTGTACACGACCGAAGCAACGTAGCCGCAACCATATCCAACCGGAGTATTTTTGCCACGCAAAAAGACGACGGCACCAAAACGGCAAGTTTGCATCGAAGGATGCATCGTGAGGCAATGTCGGGTTTTGCAGCGAGTACGCAAGGGAGTGTACGACTGTACACGACCGCAGCAACGCAGCCGCATCCAACCGGAGTATTTTTGCAGCGCAAAAAGACGACGGACCCAAACGGCTCATTTGCCTCGGTGGATGCAATG
>JAZQTR010000026.1:0-4534 GCA_045630865.1 Victivallaceae bacterium | reverse complement strand
GCTGCGGTGGATTTCCGAAGGCTGATTGGCACTTGACTTCTTCGCGACCGGAGCCGCATTGGAAGCACAAGTAACAAACAATCCGGCTGCCAGCAATACTACAAGCGTACTGCGCGGTGCATTTTTCACCGATCCCATGTGCTGTACCTTTCCTGCTTTTTACTATTCTATAAAATTATTGTTAATTTGCACTCCAACTCTGCCTTCCGCAAACGCGGAGAACAGAACATCAACGCCTTGCAAACGCAGGCGCGATACGCAAAAACAGGGCACTTTTATCAAAAGTACACAAATATTGCGCGTCATACTGTATCACCGGAACGCTTCAGCTTCAAGCCAAAACGCCGGTTTACAGTGATTTTTTTTGCAATTTTTTCAAAAAATGCGGTTTTGTCCCTTAAAATTCGCCTTCTGACGTCTGTACCTGCGAATTGTCGACCGGTACAACACGGCAATCTTCAGGAATCGATCCCTCGGAAGTGATCGCTATCTTCTTGCCGCGGGCATCGACCGCCGGATCTTCCTTGCCGCGGACATTGGTGCGGTGGAAAGTAACCGTCTTGGTCTTGTCGTCATACTCGTACATAACATAACGCTCGACACCGGTAGTGCGGGCATCACCCATCGCGTATTTCTGTCCGGGTTTGAGAGCGATCTTGTTCTCGTCGCGCTCGCGCTCGTCGGGAAGAAGTCCGTCATCGACAAGAATCGGACGGCGGTCGCTGGAATAAGCTGTCTTGCCGACCTGCATCTCGATTTTATCCGGAGCATATTTGCTGTCGGGAGCGACCTGCTCCTCGAAATAAGCAATGGACTCATCGACGACGCTGCTTCCGGCGTGTCCGGTCTTTTCGGCTTCGGCTTTCAGCTCGGCCTCGGTCTTGGTGCGGACCTTGCGCTCAAGTTTCACCAGCTTGTAGTTGCGTCCTTCGATATTGAGTTCATCACCGATCTTCAGCATACGGGCACTGGTACGGATCTTGCCGGTACGGCGGTTGACCACCTGCACGTTGAACTGGCAGTCCCACATTTCCTGCTTGTCGCTCTTGTTATCCATAAGAGCGCGGAACTGAACCGGAAGAACAACTCGTGCCACCGCAAAAAGACGCAGTCTGTGCCACATCGGAGGACGGCTGCGGGGATTGCTCGGGTCGGTGTTGACGGTCATCTCATAGTAGTTGGTGAAGCCGTCACCGTCTTTATCATACTGGGAGTCGCGCGGATTCTTCGGATCAAGATTGTAGCGGCTCTCAAAGCTGTCGGGCATTCCGTCACCGTCGGAGTCGTCGGCAGTGATGACACTGCGGCGGAACTTCGGACGCGCCGGAGGAGTATGCAGCAGCTTGCCGCACTCCGGAACCGGACACTTCTTCTCGCTGAAGTAGCTCACCGGAACCAGATTGTTGCAAAACGGGCACTCGGCAAGCGGAGTGAACTGCACCAGATCGCTGTAGCAGAACTGGGCATTCGCAGCCTTGCGGGCCTCGCCGCGCAGCCAGTTGAATTTACCGGCTTCCCACTGCTTGGAGATGGCAAAGCCTTCAGCTTTCGGATCGGAGACCTGGTAGTCCGCACTTCTTGTCGGAATACGCAAGTCGCTCTCTTTGACCTCCTGGGTGCTGTTCAGGGTGTTGAGAAGGAACACCATTCCCAGAACGAAGACCAGCATCACTGCCAGAAGAATCAACTTCTCATAATGTTTATTCAGAAATTCCACTTTTCCACCCTTTATCTGCGCTCAATGTAGTCGATATCGAATACAGCTTTGAACTCTGATACTTCTCCGAGTTTGACCGCACCGTAACCCTCACGCTCGTGGGGCTGGAGACTCAGCTCACGCTGACGGCGAGCCTCTTCTTCCGCTGCGCGGGCTTTGTCGGCCTCGTTCTGACGCTCCTGCTCTTCAGCTGCGCGCTGACGGGCAAGACGCTCGCGGCGTCCGCCGCCGAAGATGCTGTCGGAAACAGCAGTCTGGGCAGCTGTATCTCCCTCTTCGTTGATGCCGCGCACTTTGGGAGCGACCAGCGACTGGATGACTCCGCGCTCGGCATCAGGTCCGTAGAGGAAAACACTGCGGACGATATAGAAGCGTTTATCCTGCTGGGCGTTGTCAAAACGTTTGGCAAGATCACGGATGCTCTCAAGCGAGCCGTTGACTTCAAAGGTGTAGTGCGCGATCTGGCAGCCGGCCTCTTCAGCGAAGGAGGAGTTGAGGGCTCCGGGCTGGGCTCCGCGGATGACGATGCCGTTGAAGGTCGTAATCTTGGAGTCGGCAACTCTGCCGATCACGTCGCAGAGGATACCGGCATGACGCGCAATCAGCGGATAATCGCTCTTCGGATAGGGAGTCGAAACATCAAAACCGAAGGTATCGGCAGCCGCCAGACGGTCGCCGAGACGGTTGCGGAGATAGGTGCGGATGTTGATCATAAAACGCTGAACCTCATCGGGATCCTCGTTCATACGGCGGGTGATTCCCATCTCTTCGAGAACCACGTCGTTTTTGGCGAAGGTCAGAGAGGGATCGCTGCTGTATTTTTCAGCTGCCTTGCAGAAGGCGGCAACAGCGGCATCCCAGTTTTTGAAGCTCAGGCGCAGCTTTTCCCACTCCATACGCTGCTCGACGATTCCGGCATCGCTCTTGACGTGCTCGTTGTAGGTGTCGAGGAACTTCTGGCGGGCTTCGGTGACATCGGCACCGGGCTTGAGACCGTAGAGGACACGCAGGAAGATGGCTCCGGCATCTTTCAGCGGTGAGCTGAACACGGGAGCGATTTCCTGATAGAGTTTGGCGTAAAGTTCGGTATCCTGCTTGATGAGCGGCTTGTTTGAGTCGACCGGAGCAGGTTTGGCGTTGATGATCGCGCTGATTTTGCCGCGCAGAGATTCGGTCTCTTCCATAAGTCCGCTGATACGGGCCCACTCGATGATGCCGAAAATCAGATGTCCAAGGGTGATGACGCTGGTCACCGCGATGGAGATCACCAGAATAATGTTGTTTTTAACAAAACGGTTCATCTTTATATTCTCCGTGCTTTCTTACTTTCTGATCGACTCTCTGAGCTTGATGATCATATCGAAGCCGGTCAGGTTGCCGTTGGGCTGCTCGCGGCGTTCACGGATCTCGGCAGACTCGAAGATCGGATTGTCTTTCAGACTCTCCTTGAGTCCCTGCTCCTGGAGCGTGTTGCCGTCGATGATGAGCGTGCAGCCGCGGAGACGCAGATATCTGACTTCAGTGACTGCGGAAACTTTACCGAGCAGACCACCGACTCCGTTTTCACTTGAGCTTTCCTCACTCGGCATATCCTGCTGGGACTCGGGATTATCAGCACTCGGCGCAGCCGGGGGCTCGGTGATTCCCTCAATGCTGGTGTACCACATGGTATCAGGAGTCAGACGGTTCAGCTCGTTCATGATGCGCGCCCACTGGTTTCTCTGGAGCAGATAGTTGCGCAGATGCTCGAAGCTGCCCTTGTTGGAATTGAGTTCGCCCATGAGGGAGTTGATCTCTCTCTGTTTCGCCTCGGCCTTTTCAACCTCGCTCTGAACTCCTGCCACACGACGCTCGTTGAAGTCGCGCAGCAAACTGACTCCGGTAACTAAGCTGAAGAGACAGATGATGAGGATCAGGCAGGAGATATAGAAGTAGGGCTTGCGGCGGTCGAGCTCCTGCTGCTTGCGGATCGCCTTGGGCAGCAGAGAGATGGAAAGCGGAATATTCGTCATCGCTTCGAGAGCAAGTCCGATCAGCTCCTGCACCATCGGAGCGGTGTTCTGAAGCTCGTTGCGGTCAACTCCGTCACCGATACCGGTCACGGCAAAGGTGTTCAGGTACTCGACCGGAACGCGCAGCTTCTCGTTGAAGAACTCGGGCATGTAGGTCATGGTCGCACCGCCGCCGGAAAGCAGAACTCTGGAGGGCTGACGGCCGCCGTGAGTGGAACGCCAGACGTTGATGGAACGGCTGATCTCTCCGTGCAGACGGGTCATGACGTTACGGCTGATCTTGGAGATCATCGCCGCAAGTTCGGATTCAGGCTCTTCGTAAGCACCGCCGAGAGCAACGAAACCGTAGCGGCGTTTGAGATCTTCCGCCTCACCGGTCTTGATGCTGAACTCTTTGGCGATCTGGCTGGTAATGGTGTTTCCGGCAATCGGAATGCTGCGCAGGAAAACACGCTTGCCGTCGGAAATGACCAGACTGGTGGCGCGGCTGCCGATGTTGAGCATCAGCACGCAATCATCATCGGAAATCTGTCCGGCAGCAATGGCGGCGTTGTAAAGCTGCACAGGAGCGATAGAGACAGAGATGACTTTTCTGCCGGAATCCTCGATCGCATCGGTGTATTCGGTGATCTGGTCGGTCTTCATCGCGGCGAAGAGAGCCTCGTACTCCTCGTGCTGTTATGTGGATCTGGTCAATAACGGCGGTTTTCTGCCCTGCCGGGCAGAATTGCGGGAGTTTCAGGAAAAAGACGAAAAAAATATCCCCGATTTCGCCGACGTCAAAGGTCAGCAGATCGCCAAAAGA
>JAZQTR010000025.1:0-3636 GCA_045630865.1 Victivallaceae bacterium | reverse complement strand
CGTCATCGAGGTCATCTCCGCCGACGCGGACACTGCGTGCTCCGACGATACCGGTAAGGGAGAGCACGGCGACTTCGGTAGTACCGCCTCCGATATCGACGATCATATTTCCGACGGGGTCAGCGACGGGGAGTCCGACGCCGATGGCGGCAGCCATAGGCTCTTCGACCAGCAGGACTTCACCGGCTCCGGCGCGTTTTGCGCTGTCTTCGACGGCACGCTTTTCGACCTCGGTGATTCCGGAGGGAACCGCGATGATCAGGATCGGAGCAAGTATTCTGCGGTACCACGGCACGAGACGCATACCCTTTTTGATAAAGTGGCGCAGCATCTCTTCGGTGATCTGGAAATTGGCGATGACGCCGTCTTTCATCGGACGGATAGCCCTGATGTTTCCGGGAGTCTTGCCGAGCATATCACGCGCTTCGCTTCCGACAGCGATGACGGAAAGCACCGCCTGATTATTGACTCTTACCGCAACCACCGAGGGTTCAGCAAGGACGACTCCCTGATCGCCGACATAAACCAGACAGTTTGCAGTACCGAGGTCAAGACCGATGTAGGTCGAGAACATTTTGGATAAGTATTGTGTGCCCATCGGATTCTTCTGTTCTTTTTTTTATTGATACAATAAACCTTATTTAAAATACAGCATTTTTGCTCTTTTTGCAAGCATTTATCTGTAAAAGTGAGTTTTTTTATGTTATTTTCGAATATTGTCTGCAAAAAATTTGACAACCTGCTGTGCCGCTGACATATTATACTGACAAAATGAACTGTTGGAGATGAAGAATATGATGACTGTCAAACATTACTTTCCGCTCGACCGCGTCCACAAGGGTGCGGAACTCGGCAACGGATATACCGGTGAGATCATCTGGGGAACCGGCAATACCCTCAACATAACTGTCGGATGCGCATCTTTGTGGGATCACCGCGGAGGTATGCCGTGGCAGGAACACCAGAACTTCAAAACCATGCGCTCACTCCTTGAGGCCGGTAAAATGGATCAGGTGGCCGGACTTTTCAAAGAGCAGAAAACCGGCAGCGTCAGACGCCCCTCGATCATCCCTGCCGGACGCCTTGTCATCACCCTTGCCGAAGGGGCTGAACTGCTCTCGTTTGAACAGACTCCGGAAACCGGATGCACTACCGTTTTCTATGAGAAAAACGGAGTCGAAAAGGCTCTCGAGTTCCATGCTGACATGAGTATGAAAGAGGCGTTTTCCTGCTCCGGACTTGACGACACAATGAAGGTCGAACTGATTCCGTCGATGACGCTCTGCCGCAACAATCCGGCGGAGATATTCGCGGTCAGCGACTCAATCAGCAACCGGAATTTTCCTGAACCGCAGGAGTTTTCTTTCGATAACGCAGGCGCATTCGTCCAGCAGATGGTTGTCGATCCCTCTTTCGCCTTGCTCTACCGCAGAACGGGGGATTCCCTCACACTCGGTTTCCGGCGCGGAGTGTCAGAGATCACGCTTGCCGACATCGAAGCTCTGCTGCCCTTTGAAACCGTTAAGTCAGGATCTCTCAAGTGGTGGCACAACTACTGGCTGGATACTCCCGGGATCAAGTCGGATAACCCCGACGTCGAAGAGCTCTACTATCTCGGACTCTACAAGTACGGCGTCATGACCAATCCCGCCGGAGTAACTCCGGGTCTGCAGGGGCCGTGGATCGAAGACGACATGCTTCCGCCGTGGTCGGGAGATTACCACTTCAATATCAATGTGCAGCTCTGCAACCTGCCCGGATTCAAGGCCGGCAAGTTCACCAACCTCAAGATACTCTTCGACCTTGTTCTCTCGTGGAAAGAGCAGCTGCGCCGGAACGCAAAGTGCTTCCTCGGCATTGATGACGGCTACATGCTTCCTCACGCCGTAGACGACCGCTGCGTCTGCATGGGCGGCTTCTGGAGCGGAACCATCGACCACGCCTGTTCCGCATGGATCGCCATGCTGATGGCGGACTACTGCGAATACTCCGGAGACCGGGAGTTCCTCGAAAACGAGGTCTACGACTTCATGTGCGGAGTTATGCGCGTCTACTGCGGTATGCTCGACGAGAAAGAGGATGGCTCACTTGAACTGCCTGTGTCGGTATCTCCCGAGTACGGCGGCTGCGACGGCAACTGCTGGGGCAGGAACGCCAGTTTTCAGCTGGCAGCCATCCACCGTCTGAACCGGGAACTGCTTAAAATTTCCGCACTTCTGGGCAGGGAGCCAGATCCCGCATGGCTCAAGATAGCGGATAAACTGCCGCTCTTCTGCCTCACCGACGGTGAAATCGCCCTCTGGGAGGGACTCCTGCTGGAACACAGCCACCGCCACCATTCGCACCTCGCAGGAATCTGTCCGTTTGACGTCATAGATCCCATGGATGAGAAGTACAAAGATGTTCTCAAAAGCTCACTTGAACGCTGGTTCCGCATGGGCTTCGGCGAGTGGGCCGGCTGGAGTATGGGATGGGCGTCGCAGATCCACACCCGTATCGCAAGCGGAAATATGTCCGAGCTGCTCATCAAGCTCTGGAAAGAGTGTTTCACCAACGACGGCGGCGGCTCACAGCACGATGCTGAAATTCCGGGCTTCACAACCCTCAACCGCCGCACGACCATCATGCAGGCCGATGGCATCATGGCGGTCACAACTGCGATACAGGATCAGTTCCTGCACGCCCAGAACGGCATCCTGCGCGCGTTTTTCGGAGTCTCTTCACGCACCCGCAACGCATCGTTTGAAGGAATGTTTGCTCCGGGCGGTTTCCGGGTGAGCGGCTGCAAGAGTCACCGTCAGGCCCTGACGCTCAAAGTCACAGCTGCAAGAGACGCCGTTCTGAAGATCCAGACTCCCGGCAGCTCCGTCTTCGAGAAGACGATGAAGCAGGGAGAAGTCATCAATCTCAGGCAAATCGGAAACAATCTGCTTGAATACTGACCACTCCGGCGGTATCTTATGAAGTGAGCAATTTTATTTGGCTGAAATGGGGTTCTGATGATAACTGCACTTGACATCCGCCGTGATTATCCGGCACCGGAGTACACAAAGTGTCCGCTGCCGGAAGACCTGCGCAACGGTATTGTTGCGCGTATGCCCAACCACCTCGGCGATGCTATGATGGCTCTTCCCGCCCTCATGCAGCTCAAAAAAATGCTCGCTCCGGAACTCGCCCTCTTCGTCATCGCTCCCGCCTCACAGAAAGCCCTTTACGCCACGCTTCCGTTCGTCGACGGATTTGCCGGTCTGGCAAAGCCGCACAAAATGTGGAGCATAAGCGAGCTTTACAATTTGAGAAAAATGCGCTGCGGTGCCGGTGTGTTGTTCAACAACTCTTTTCGCGACGCCCTCTGCATGAAGCTTGCAGGAATCCCCGCCCTCTACGGCAGCGACCGCCGAATGAGAAAACTCATCCTCACCAAAGCGTTCAATTATCCGCCGCGTCCCGCAAACCGCGCGGCAGAGATCCATCAGGGCAACCGCCTGCTGCAGATGGTGTACGCCCTCGGAGCACCCGTCTGGAACGGAGAGCTTCCGGAATTCGTCATCCCGAAGGATATAGACAGCTGCGCTCCCGATACCGCCGCATGCTGCCGGCACGATAAGAAGTCGGATCGTAGCCATGTCGTTCTGT
>JAZQTR010000024.1:0-2219 GCA_045630865.1 Victivallaceae bacterium | reverse complement strand
CGGTCTGCAGCCGGCCAGCAGAGCCAGAATCAGTAAAAGGGTGGTTGCGGTCAAAAGTAATTTTTTCATAATAGTCTCCTCTTTTTATTTATTGAAGCTGAAATATCATACCGATCGGTTAAGAATCACTCAGCTACTTATTTTTTGTCTGATAGTTTGTTGATTATCCGGCATCGATGAAAAGGTTCATGCAACCGGATACCGCAGATTTTGCAGTTCTTCCAGAATCTGCGCGCTTGTTGCTTCTTTCGTTAAATATCCGCTGGGCTTGAGCCGCATGACGGCTTTTGCGTGTTCGCTCTCCGAACAGACAGTGACAAAAATGATATTCACCTTGGGGTTGATTTTTTTGATTTTTTCCGCAAGGAAAAGTCCCTCTAACCGCGGAGGATTGATTTCACACAGGAGTACATCGCATCCGAAGGTTTCCGCATAATCCAGCGCAGGCTCGGCAGAGAGAAATGCCTGCACATCCGCACTGGGATATGCTTTATCCGCATTTTCTTTCAAAGACTGCAGCATAATCGGTGTATTATCGACACATACGATGGTCATAGATATCCCTCCTTCAGTTGGCAATACTCATCCAATTATCTATATTAATAGAGGGCGCGTGACAAAGGTGTTACATACAAAAAGCGAGAGACAGATTTTTCTGCCTCTCGCCTGTTATTCAGTTCATTTCAAACACATTCTCCGGAATCACATAACTTTCCGGCAGTACGATCATGCAAACGAAGTTTCCGCTTGTTTGCACTTGCGCATAAAGCTGCCAGCCTGCAGCACTTTCGGGATAGCTGACATTGTCAGCGCCCATATCAATGCGGGCCTGAAAAATATCCGCTACAGTCTGTACATCGGCAGCATTTTTTACTTCAACCAAAACGATCTCGCAGGGATGGGTTGCAATGGGGGGCATGTAGTATGCCTGCTGGCTCAGTTCCACATCACGCAGACCGGGATAAAAGTTTTCGATCAGATCGGGGTTGAATTCTTCGAAAAGGATCAGCGCTTCCGCATCTGCGGGCTGTGCATCCAGAATTGCTTCATAAAATGTATGGAGCGGAGTTCCGGCTGCGGGCGCATTCGTTTCCTCGCTGCCGCATCCGCACAGGGACACAAACAGAAGAATTACCAATAACATGGAAACAGTTTTTTTCACAGTAATACTCCTTTTTAATTGATAGGCTTTATCAGATTTCCGTAAAACAGGAAAAACAGGATAACGGTAAGACCGATGCTTCCAAGACCGGCAAACTGTATGTCAAAACTCAGCTTACTCTTGCCTCTTTTGCGAAAAGCAACCGATAAGCCCAGACCAATGCCGCAAATCAAAGCCGTGGATGCCATGATAACAGATACGATCCATCCCAGAATACCCAGAAATCCGTCATAATTGGGACGGGCAATGATTCCCAGAAACAGATACACGAAGGAAAAACCCGCATAAAACAGAAGCAGGATCAGATTGGTGATCCGTCCGATCTTATCCAGTTTGCCATAAACGACCCCGTCAGCTTTTTTGGTACACACTGCAATCAGAATGCCAGCGATCACTGCAACGATTGCTTCAATGGTTGTGTATAAAAACATAATATCCCTCCTTTTGGATTTATAATAACCATATATTTCCCCGCGTTACAAAGGTGTTACACATAAAAAAGACGGCAGAAATTTCTTCTGCCGTCTTTGAATTATTCTTTAAATTGCAGCATAGCGCAAGTTGCTTCTGCCCAGCTGTACTGTGTCATGTATTCGCCGTGAAACTGAGGCTTTCCGGTTTCCAGAAAACTGAGATAATCACATCTTACCAGATTGGTATCAATGCGGTAATAGGGGGTATCATGCCGGAGAATATCTTCGGCACGGATTATTTTCAGCGTATTCTTCAAATCCAGAATAAGCTGCCGCAGGTAAGCCGCATTTTTGGTGTCATCCGTATCCTCGGGGAACAAAATCGCGCAAATTTGCTTTGCTGTCATTCCCGCACCGTTGCGGTCGATCAGAACCGCCAGAAGTTCTTTTGCCTTCTTTCGCTTGAAAGGAAGGATCTCTCCGTTATAAAGTACCTCAAAATTTCCGAAACATTTGATGGTGAGCAGTTTTTCTGTAGCCTTGACACCCTTGATATGGTCAATTTCCTTCTGTACAGCTTCCGGTGTGATCGGCTTCATCAGATATCCGGAAACATGAAGCTGAAAAGCAGACACTGCATACTC
>JAZQTR010000023.1:0-8043 GCA_045630865.1 Victivallaceae bacterium | reverse complement strand
TTTGCCATCGCCGATGCCACCACGCTCACTGAAGCTGGTTACGTCGGAGAGGATGTGGAAAATATTCTGCTCCGGCTCTATCAGGCTTCCGGCAACAGTATTGAGCGCACCCAGATCGGAATCATCTATATCGACGAGATCGACAAGATTTCCCGCAAGAGCGAAAACGCCTCCATCACCCGTGATGTTTCCGGCGAAGGTGTCCAGCAGGCACTGCTCAAGATCCTCGAAGGAACAGTTGCCAACGTTCCTCCGCAGGGCGGACGCAAACACCCCAATCAGGAGTTTCTCCACATCGACACCAGCAATATCCTCTTCATCTGCGGTGGCGCATTCGTCGGTCTCGACAAAGTCATCAAACGCCGTACCGGCAAACAGGTTCTCGGCTTCAAGCAGCTGGTCGATGAGGATGAGAAGAAAAGTATCGCCATCGCCGAAGAGATGCAGAAGAACCCGTTCGATCACTGCGAACCGGATGACCTTGTCCACTATGGACTCATCCCCGAACTGGTTGGACGTCTGCCGATGCTCACCACACTCAAACCGCTCGGACGCGAAGAGCTGGTCAAGGTGCTGACCGAACCTAAAAATGCACTTGTCAAGCAGTATCAGAAACTGCTCGGATTGGAAAATATCACCCTCAAGTTCACTCCGAAAGCACTCGCCGCTATCGCTGACAAGGCGATCGAAAGAGGCACTGGAGCGCGCGGTCTGCGTGCAATTCTCGACAGTCTGATGCTTGAAGTGATGTTCAACGCTCCCTCCGGAAACGGCGAAAAGGGCGTCTGCGTAGTCGATGAGAAGGCGGTCACTGAAAAGATCCTTCCGGAGATAACCCGTGCCTGAATCTGACACAACGACAAGACTCAGCGATGAGACTGTCATTCTGGAAGAATCTTCCGGACAACCGGTTTGCGACGGCGCGCAGTGCCGTTACAATCCGCCTCCTGCCAAACCGCAGGAACGCTACCGTTTTATCCGCAGTATCGGTTTCGGAGGAATGAAGAGCGTTCTGCTCGTGTACGACTCCGATACTGACCGCGAAGTAGCAATGGCGATGATGCCTGATTTCAGAGAGCGTCCGGAAGCAGATCTCCAGAGATTTGTCCGTGAAGCCAAACTCACTGCCCACCTTGAGCACCCCTACATCGTGCCGGTACACGACATTGGAACCGACCATTCCGGCTCGCCCTATTTCACAATGAAATACCTTAAGGGACTGCCTCTGTCAACTCTGCTCCACCGCCTGTATCTTGGCGATCAGCAGACACTTTCAGAGTATCCGCTGTCGCGGCTTCTGCGGCTTTTCACCCGCATCTGTCAGGCAATCGAGTACGCCCACGCCCAGGGATACTGCCACCTCGATCTCAAACCGGCAAATGTGAACGTCGGTGAGTACGGCGACACCTATATCCTCGACTGGGGGCTGGCAAGAGCTGTCGATTCAAAAGGCGTTGCTGTTTCAGAAGTCTGCGCCATCAAAGCTGCAGGAACTCCCGGATATATGTCTCCGGAGCAGATAACTTCAGCTCCCGTTGGCATCAAATCGGATATCTATTCGCTCGGCGCGCTGCTTTATACCATACTGTCGCTCAGAAGTCCGGCAGCTGACCTCTCAAAAGAAGAAGTATTGCAAAAGACCCTCGACGGAACTTTTGCCATGCCGTCAGAGATAGCTCCTGCAGACCGACTGGTTCCGGCATCCCTTGAAGCTGTGGTAAAACGGGCGATGGCTCCTGATCCTGCCGACCGTTACGATTCAGTACGGGCATTGTGGACAGAAATCATTGCATTCTCCTCCGGATTTGCAACCGTCGCCGAGCAGGCTTCTCCCCTGAAGCGTCTGCTTCTTTTCACCTCGCGTAATGCACTGTGGATCGCCGTCGGACTGCTCGGTGCCGCACTTGCTCTCACATTGATCTTACTTTGGATGGCTTGATTATGTTTTCAGGGAAATATGCAAAAGATCCGGCAAAAAAGTTCAAGCTGGTGCTGGCGTATATTTTTCTGCTCCTGCCGCTGCTTTCCAATCCGCTGATCTGGGAAAGACTGTTCACAGGTCAAGTTCCCTACTGGGGAGATGCCATTTTCATATCCCTTCCGGTGATTGCCCTGCTCTCCATCGGTGTCACGCTGCTCTATCCGGAACGCCTGAAAAAACTTTTCTCAAAGGCTCCCGCCCGCTACTGGGGCATTGCGCTTGCTGCATCGGCCATCCTTGCCGTCATCCATCAAATGATATACCCCGGTTCTCTGCTGATGATGCTGCAGGGGGCTCCTGTGCTCTTTATTCCGCTGGCCGGAGTTGCTCTGTCTGATGAGCTGCGCCGGGCGGCACCGGTCTGCGGAGCTGTAACTGCAGTCATACTGGCGTTGTTCACGATTGCCGGCGACAGATATATGTCCGGATTTCCGGGAAACTGGAACTGGAACTTCACGATGCTCTGTGCAACGATACCGGCAGTTGTGATGGCGGTGTTTTCCAGAAAACATCCGTTCATTATCTCGGTTGCGGTTATAACAACTCTGATGACATTACTGACAATTTTCCGTCCGGAGCTGACTCCGCGCGGAACCATTGCGGCATTCATTCTTGCAACCTGCCTTTCTCCTGCGCTGCGGAAAATAGACCGGACACATCGTCCGGCGGCACTCACCGGAGCAGCCCTTGCAGTCGGATTCATCTTCGTGGCAACTGTCGGCAACAAGTTCGGCAATCTGGTCAACGACAGCCGTTTCCAGTTGTGGAGAAGTTCCGTTGAGATGGTCAACAAACGTCTGCTGACCGGATACGGTCCCGGACGCTTCGAGTCTGTGATTCAGCCTCACATAACCAACGAATATTTTTTCACTGAATATGCCGCGACCAACCATCCGCATCCGCACAATGAGTTTCTGCTCTGCATCAGCGATTTCGGCATCTGCGGAGCACTGCTGCTGCTGTTCTTTGCCGGAAGTGCCCTCAAAGCATACACCAGAAAAAGTTGCCAGTACGACCGCTGGATGGTTTGGATGTTTATTCTGCTCTTCATGCACGGACAGGTGGATGTATTGCTTTCCACACCGTTGGCAGGCACATGGTTCCTGCTCACCGGCGGAGCATTGAGCGCGCGCGGCATCGGAAAAACATCCATCGGATTCAAACACATCAGATTTACTCTATTTGCAATAATAACTCTCGCCGCACTGACTTTTGCGGCAGTACAGTTTGTATCCGGATTCCATCTCCGTGCGGCGAAACTGGATCTGCACCGGAGAAATGTATCTTCTGCCCTCGGGCATCTCAATGCTGCAAACAGACTTATTTCCACCCGAGAAAGCAGATATATCGCCGGAAACGTTGCTCTCTTCGACCTCAAGCGTCCGGATCTGGCAGTAAACGAGTTCCTAAAGCTCGAAAAAGAGTTCTGCGGCGGCTATATCCACAGCTACGGACTTACCGCCCGGGCATTGTTCGCCATGGGCAAACAGCAGGAGTCAAAAGAATTTTTCGCTCTCGAAAGAAAAGCTTTTCCGTTCAGCGCACTCTATGCCGGATTTGAGCTTGCTGCACTGAAAATGAGCAATGCCTCCCAACAGGAAATAAGAGATGCCGCCAAACGCTTTGAAAATAATCTTAAACTGCGGGACATCGATCCCGGCTCTGCTGCAGGAATACAGAAAAATCCGGAGCTGGATGACAACCCACTTAAATGGAGCAAAAAGCCCTGATGTTTTCTCCTGACGAACCAATTTTTGACAGTCTGATAGCCGCGGCGATACTGCTGCTCTCTGCATTCGGCGCAGGATCGATTTTCAGGCAGAAAAACAACTTTATCACCTTTTCTGCCGGATTGGCGGTCATCGCATTTATCGGCTGGCTGTTTCCGGTGATCGACGACTGGTCACTCATTGCGCTTATCATCATTCTCTGCGCTGCAGCTCTTCTTGGAGCGGTAAAACTGGTTCCGGCTGTCAAAAAATCTCCGCTCATCTTTTCTGCCGGCGCAGCAATGTGGCTGGCGGCGGCGGGATCAAGTTTTCTGCCGCCTTACAGTTGGGATGAGTGCGTATATCAGACCGCTCTTCTGAAACATTACATAGAAAACGGAAATTACTATATTCTTGCCGACAATCCGTTCAGTGCGTTTCCATCTCTTCCCCACAGCATCATGCGGCTGGGATTTGAGGCAGTACTGTGGCCGGGCAATCTCTATCTTCCACGCATACTTTCAAGTGCTGTCACGGCAGCGACCCTCGCCGCCCTGCTGAAAACAGCATGGAAGTCCGGCGGCAGATGTTCGCTTATTTTCTTTGCCGCCGCCCTGCTCTCTCCGGTAACGCTGGTACTGGCAAGAGCCAACTATGTGGAACAGTATATCCTGCTATTTTTTGCCGCAGGAGTATTGAGTATATTGAAATACCGCCGCTATCCTGTAAAATGTGCCTGCTTTGCCGCACTCTTTGCGGCGGCATCATTCTGCGTAAAACTTACCGGAGCCGGAACCGCCATTGCGCTTGCGGTGCTTTATATCATGACCGTACCGAAAAAAAGATTTCTGCTTCAGTGCGGAGCGGCTTTAAGTGTATTTATCGTCTTTTGTGTGCCATTTTTCCTGCGTCCGCTGCTTGCCTGCGGAAATCCATTCTATCCGTTTGCCGCAGAATTGTTCAGTTCCGACATCGCTCAAATCGAAGTATCCCGTTACCATCACCTGCTGGGCAGCTACCGCTACGGTCTGGAAGTATTGCCCGGAATCGCTCTCGGCTGGCTGTTTTCAGCTTTCGATGCCCGGCTGTTTGACGGAATCGCTGCAAACTGGCAGTTTCCGGCTATGGTGATTTTCTGTATTGCAGGAACACTCTGTCTCTTTCATAAATCATCACGGCGTTTCAAAATTTCCGGAGCATTTCTGGCGACAGGAGCAGTACTCTACATATTCTGGGCATTGACCTCACAGCAGACACGTTTTCTGCTGCCTCTGCTCTGGCTTACAGCTGTGTTGTGCGGATTTACAACCAGAGCTCTGCCGGAGAAAAAAGCCCTTATATGCGCAGCTGCAATACTCTGCTGCGGCTTCATCCAGTTTCCTGCCGATCACCTGAAACACTTTGTGACCGCATGGAGAATACAGAAGTTTGTCCATCAGGATCACTGGCGTTTTCTTGCCGCCGCAAGCCGGGATCCCGGATATTTTGAAATGGTGAAATTCTTTAAAACAACTCCGGAAGAGAGCCGTGTACTCTTTCTTCTCAACGAACGCAGAACTCTCTATATGCCGCGCAAAACGACCATCGGAGAGCCTTTTTTCCAGCCGCTCAACACTCCCGTACCCAAAAGTGCGCAGGAACTGTGGGAAAACATCAGAAAATTCGATTATATTGTCACATCATCATCCGGACACAATCCGGATATCCAGAAATCCATCCTGCCGGAATTTATGAAGATAGCCTCAATGCTTAATACGCTGAAAGAGGAAGGCAGGATTCAACAGCTCTTTTCTGATTCAAGAGGAGAGTATCTGATTTTCCGCTGCGGAGAGACGGCGACAGGAACTGAACCATGAAGCAGTTCCTGCAGCTCATCAAGAGATGAGAGCATACTTGCCTTTGATTTGGGTGCGCCGCCGAAGCCGCGTCCCTTGAGGTAGTCGTGAACGATTTTACGCGCCTGACGCATTCCGGAATACTCGCCATAGAGAGAAACCATCTCTGAAACGTGTTCCATCACCATACTGCGCCACTCTTCGAGAGTCGGCGGTTCACAACCGGACTCGATCTCCCGGAAAAGCCATGGGTTACCCATCGCTCCCTGCGCCAGCATGACCCGTGAACAACCGCTTTTTTCCCTGATATTGGCGCAATCAGCAACCGTGTGGACTCCGCCGTTAGCAATGACTTCGACATCCGGCAGGGCGGTGCGGATGGCAGAGATAACATCAAAATGCACCTCTCCGGTATAAAATGAACGACGGGTTCTGCCGTGGACAGTTATTGCCCGCGCGCCAAGCGAAGCAAGTCCGGCAGCAAGTTTTACCGACGGAGCAGGATCCTCTTCGTCGAGAATACGCATCTTGGCTGTGACCGGAAAGCGGCTCAAACGGGATATAACTTCAAAACACCTCATCGCGTGATCATAAGAGCAGCCGAGAGCAGCCCCTGCCCCCTTGCCCGCCACTTTGGGAACAGGACAGCCGAGGTTGAAATCCAAAACTGAAAACTCCAGTTCATTGAGGTAAAGCACCGCCTTTTCAATCAGAGCGGGATCGGCACCGACCAGCTGAACTCCGAGAAAATCCTCCTCTTCTCCGCGGAAGAGCATAGGTTTGGTTCTTTCGCTGGCGTAGGCTATACTTGCCGCATCGATCATCTCGGTAAAGGCATAGCGGCAGCCGCCGCGTCTGGCGGATCTCCGGTAAGCGATATCGGTGAAGCCAGACAGCGGAGCAAGTATCAAAGCGTTTTCAGGATAGATTCCCCCCATGGTATGCCTATTCTCCGGTCATCATTGTATGAAGTTTTTTCAGTGCAAGTATCTGTATCTGACGGATGCGCTCGTTGGTGCAGTTCAACTGACGTCCGACCTCCTCGAGTGTGAGTACCGGGTGTCCATCAAGTCCGAACCTCAATTTCAGCACCATTTTTTCGCGCTCCGGAAGCCGGTCGAGCAGTTTGAGCAGCTGGTCTATATCCTCGACTTTGAGCAAAGCCTGATCCGGCGGCGGAGTCTCACTGTCGGAGAGAAACTCCTGAAACTCCGAACCATCCTGCTCGTCATTGAGAACATTGGCATTCAAGCTCTGCATATCCGCCTGCCTGGTATTACGCAGGCGTTTGATGGTCGCAAGCGGAAGTCCGACAAAAGCGGCGAGCTCTTCGTCACTCGGATCGTATCCCATCGCCTCGGTAAACGCCTTCACTCCGCGCCGTATGCGCCTTGAGTTGAGCTGGGTTCCGATGGGAACCCTCACCGCCTGCGTCTGCTCGGCGATCGCCTGACGGATAGCCTGTTTGATCCACCACGCACTGTAGGTGCTGAACTTGGTGCCGCGTCTGGGGTCAAACTTTTTTGCCGCAGACATCAATCCGCGGTTGCCTTCTGAAACCAGATCGTCCCAGGGCAGACCGCGTCCGAGAAAGTCATTGGCAATCTTGAGTACGAGGCGCAGATTCTGTTCGATGAGCGCATCGCTCCCAGTGTTGCACACTGCATTTTTTTCTTTTTCCATCAACCATCTCCTTTGGTTTTCCGGCCGGGGAAAGCGCACCATACAGGATATTTATGCCTCGTTGCACAAACTTCCTGCAGCTTCCCCCGAAAAAATGCTTCGGTGCAGACAAGTAAATGCGAACGCGCACCGGAGGACTTGCCCCCCGCGCGTCCGCTTTTACACGTTGCAAATATTGAGCTTATCCGGTCAGATGTTATCAAGTGTTCCTTTGTAGCTTGCCAGCATATCTTCGACAGTGGCACTGACAGTGTCGGCACCATCCTTGAAGATCACAGCGGCATCATCGGTGACAACACCGACTTTTGCCACGGGATAACCGGCGAAAAGTGCCTCGAATTCGGCAGCTTTTTCCGGGGCGACCGTTGCGACAAAGCGTCCGTTGGATTCGGAGAAGAGCAGCTCGGCTGCGGTGATCTTCCCGGAAGCGGGAACTTTGTCCAGATCAATATTCAATCCCAGACGTCCTGCCATTGCGGTCTTGGCAAAGGCGACGGCAAGTCCGCCGAGTCCGGGAGTGATAAGTGAGTTGAAGAGGCGTTTGCCGGTGGACTCAACGACTTTGCCGTAGAGAGAGATGAACTTTTCGGCATCGACTTCCGGAACTCTGTTACCGGTTGCTCCCAGCATGCTGTAATACTCGGAGCCGCCCAGTTCAGCCTTGGTGTCACCGATGACGTAGACATAGTCTCCGGCACATTTGGCATCGGGAGTGATGGCGAGACGGATATCGTCCATCTTGGAGATCACGCTGAAGAGCAGGCTCGGCGGAATGGAAATCTTGCGTCCGCCGCGGGTGCTGTCGTTCTTCATGGAGTAAGTCGGATCGTAGCCA
>JAZQTR010000022.1:0-3594 GCA_045630865.1 Victivallaceae bacterium | reverse complement strand
GCGTGAAATGGATATGCCGTTGAAACAGCTCCTTGTTGAGTGTATGAAACTTGATGGAATCCCTTATTCCAGAGGATTCGACAACGAAACCATCCGGGCAGCATTCAGCTCCGTGTCTTTGCCGGGCATTTTGAGCAATGTTGCCAATAAAAAGCTGCTTCAGAGCTACGAAGCACAGCCCATCATCGCAACCAAGCTCTGTTCCACCGGAGATCTGAACGACTTCAAGGAGAACGACCGCTTCCGTCTTACTGACGTTGGTGATCTTCTTCCGATTGCCGCTGACGGTGAAATCAAGGACGGTGGACTCATCGAGGAAACCGCCAAGAATCAGCTCGATACCTACGGCAAGAAGTTCTGCCTGACTCGCAAGATGATTATCAATGACGATTTGGGGGCTTTTATGAAGGTTCCCACCGCCATGGGTAACCGCGCCGCCCGTCTTATCGACCAGTTGTTCTTCAGCCGCTTGCTTGCGAACCCGACTCAGGCTGACGGCAAGGCTCTGTTCTCCTCTGCCCACAAGAACATCCTCGGTGGTGCAAGCTCCGCTCTCTCTGCTGAAAGTTTGAAGAAAGCTATCCAGCTCTTCCTCGATCAGGTGGATGCAGACGGTCAGCCCATTTCTGTTGAGCCCCGTTATCTGCTCGTTCCGACTGCTCTCAAGCATCAGGCTATCGAGCTTACCAAGGGGGCAACTCTCATCATGAGCGGCACTGACAACGCTGTTCGTCCGGCTCTTAACGTTCTTGCGGATGAACACCTTCAGGTCGTTTCCAGCCCGTACCTCGGCAACAGTGCCTATGAGGGCAACAGTCAGACCGGCTGGTACTTGTTCGGTGATCCCAAGACCATCGACACCTGGGAAATCGGCTTCCTCAAGGGTAAGAGAACTCCCACTGTGGAACGCGGTGAAACCGACTTCAATACGCTCGGACTCTGGTTCAGAGTGTATTTCGATCTCGGTGTCCGTGAGCAGGATCATCGTGGTATGGTAAAAGCCAATGGTGCTGCGTAATCCGGAAACTTCATCGGGGGCAACTTGCCCCCACTTTTCAACATCAAAAATAAACAGGAGATTTTTTCATGCTTGCTCGTTACGTACAGAAAGGTGATTCGATTGATTACCGCCCCACTACTGCTGTTGCCGCTGGTTCCGTCATCGTGATCGCTGACCTTGTCGGTATTGCCCGCCTCGATATTGAAGCCAATACTCTCGGCAGTCTTGCTGTGGTCGGAGTGTTCGACATTGTCAAAGCTGCCGGTCAGATTCCCTCCGGTTCTACCGTTTATTGGGATGCCGGAGCCCAGAAAGCAACCTTGGTGTCCGGTTCCAACCATTACCTTGGCAAAGCCATCGCTTCTGCCGCAGACGGTGATGAAACTGTCCGTGTATTGCTGAACGCACCTTACAGCTTGGCAACCACCTTTGTTGCCGGTGATCCCATTACCGATCTTATCGACAACTCCGGCGGTGTTGCTGCGCAGACCATTGCCGAAATCAAGGAGTGTGAGTGCAAAGATGCCGTTGCTTCACTTGTCAAGAAAACCAATGAGATTCTGACTGCTCTCCGCGCGGTCGGTATCATCGCTACTGAGTAATGGATCTGCTGGGGACAGCGGCAGAGTGGCTCAATGACCAATGTGAAAGGTGTTTATCCGTCCCGGTTGAATATATTCCCCGTAACGGCACACCGTCAACAGTGAATGCAACCTTGGGACGGACACTTTTCAGGGCAGAAAATGAATACGGTGTGACCGTAAGGATAGAAAGCCGGGATTTTCTTATCCGGGCTTCTTTTTTGCCCAGAGAGCCGCAACGCGGAGACAGGATCATCTATGCCGGACGGGAATTTGAGGTGCTTGCACCCAATTCCGAACCCGTCTGGCGGTGGTCCGGTCCGCAGCACATTACCCGTAGAATTCACACAAAGGAGATTGGAAATGCCTGACTCTCCCGATCACAAGGACATCTGGCACGAACTCAATCAGGCAAGATTGGACATCGCCGAACTCCGGGGTATGGTGAAGATGCACTTTGAAGACCGTCAACACCACATTCCCCCCTGTAAGCCAGCTGCGGATATGCAGAAAACAATCATTTCCGCGCTGGCGGCAGCAGTCATCGCCATGCTGGGTGCGATTTGTAACCTTATTATGGCGGTGGTCAAATGAGTAAAGTTGTTACTCTTGCCGAAAAAGTTGTTGCCGAACTGGAAGAATACAATGCGGAGTTGTCTTTCTTCCCTGAATTTGAGTTACGGGATCTGGATGAAATGCGTGTAGTTGTTGTTCCGGTTGGGACACAATACAAAACGCTTTCCCGGTCCTCCCACGAGGAACTTCCCCATGTTCAAATCGGTATTCTCAAACGTGGCAGTGAAGAAGAACTGCCGGAACTTCTGAAATTCGTTGAGGGACTCGGACTTGGGTTTCTCAACAGAAAATTGGGGGCAGCAACGTGTATTTGCGTTGCCTATAACCCTATTTATTCCCCAGATCACTTGCGTGAGCGCGGACAATTCACCAGCGTGATCGAACTTACCTTCAAAGTCCTTAAGTGAAGGTTCGCATCGAATTCGATGAAAGCCGGATTCTGATTGCCGTGCAACGCGGCAACATTACAGCTCTCCGCCGTGCCGGAGCCTATGTCCGCAAAGCCGCCCGAAACAGGGTTACCCAAAGTGCCAATGCTTCCACTCCCGGCTCACCGCCGAACACCCGGCAGGGATTACTCAAACGATCTCTGCTCTTCGGAGTGGAAAAGCAACGGCAAAGTGTAGTTGTCGGTCCGGCTGAAAAGTTTATCGGCACTGCAATGAAAGCTCATGAATTCGGCGGCACTTACCGTAAACGCCGTTACCCCAAGCGTCCTTTGATGGGACCCACCTTGCAGGCAACGGCATCCAAACTCCCATCTCTTTGGGAAAAATCTGTAAAATAACTCTGAAAGGAACACCTATTTATGGCTATTGTTCTTGGTCTTGATGCCGTGCTGATGCGCGGTACTGCTGGTTCGCAGGGCTCCACCGAGGTCAAAAATGTGAAAGACCTTACCCTCAATTTGGAGTCGGGTGAAGCAGATGTGACTACCCGTGCCACCAAAGGCTGGCGTGCATCTGTTGCAACCCTGAAAGAAGCAAGTCTGGAATTCAGCATCCTTTATGACACCGAAGATACCGACTATAACGCTTTTGCCGAAGCATATTTCGGCAATACTCCGTTGTCACTGTTCGTGTCTGACGGTAACGGTACTGGTCTTGACGCTGACTTTTCAATTACGGGCTTCAGTATCGAACAGCCCTTGGGAGAAGCACTCTCCGTGTCTATCACCGCCAAACCGACTTGGCAATGCTTTTTAGAACGCCGTACCTGAAAGTCGGATTGTAATGCACACAACTTTTCGTAGATTTTCGTGAGAATGTCCCGGAAAGTTGTTTTTATATCCGCATGATATTCAAAACGCTTCCCAAGCACAAAGCTCCGGAAAGATACTCTGCTATACTCTCACATCACCTTTAAACACTTGGCATTACCTGGAATGAGGCGGAATAAGGTGGAAGGGGATTTTACACACAGGGAAGTCGGAGGCCA
>JAZQTR010000021.1:0-19295 GCA_045630865.1 Victivallaceae bacterium | reverse complement strand
GTGCTATAACAGCGAACTTGCTCTCGGTTTTTCTCTTCAAATCGAAAATAAAGCCGGTGAAGTTAAAATAACCCTACCTGCATCATCCTTGAAAGAGGATGATAAAAACCGCTTTGGGTCAATGGTTTTTCTTCCTGATTTTGCCAACCATTACGAGGGTGACGACGGATATTTTATCATCCCCCAGCAGTCTGGTGTGCTCACCCGCTTTTCAGGCAAGCGGGAAGCTGCCTATCGTATCGGCGTGTACGGAAGCGGCATTTCAGAGTGTAATATGCCGATCTTCGGCGTGAAGAGTTCCGATTCCCTCTACTGTGCGGTTCTCGGCCCCGGCAGCTGTGATGCGGCGATAGAATTGGCTACTGCGTATGGAAAAGATAAAATTTACAGTATCGCTTTCCGTTACTTTTTCCGTTACGAGTTTGACGTCCGCCGCCAGAATCACCCCACGGTCTGTGAGGATTTTGTTCTTCTGCTGAAAAAACTTGGAGATTCTGAATTATCTCCGGTTGCCAGAGTCGCTGAATATTACCGTAATCTGCGTATTTCCCGCAAGGAAATTGAGCCGATGGCTGAACGTGTGAAACGGTATCCTGCGCTCGCCAATGCGGTGAAATCTCCCGAGATCCGTATCCGCATGGCGGTGAAGTGGCCTTTTCCGTGTAAAATCCTGCACCAGACTCCGGAAAATGAGCCGGATGTCCATGTGTTCTGTACTTTTGATGAGTGCAAAACGATCATTGATGAGTTCAAACGTGCCGGTGTCAAAAATCTCAATATCTGTCTGGTCGGATGGGCGGCAAAGGGACATGACGGACGCTATCCGCAGATTCTTCCGGTCGAAGAAACGCTCGGAGGAGAGAGCAAGTTGCGAGAGCTTATCCAGTACAGCAAAGATGCCGGATACTTTATCACTGCCCATGACAACCACTGCGACGCGTATGAGATAAGTGAAGATCCGATTGATGAGATACTTGTGCATACTCAGGATGGCTATCCGGTCAAAGATGCTCCGTGGGGCGGAGGTCAGTCATACAAAATCTGTCCCGAAGCGATGTATCACACCTATACTCCGCGCAACTATGAGGATATCCGCAAACTCGGTTTCTACGGAACCCACTTTACCGATTGCCTCAGCACCGTAGGTCTTACTGTCTGCTGGAACGAAAAGCATCCCATCACAAAATCCCAGTGTGCCGAATGGCGGCGGCGGATACTGACGATGGCAAAAGAGAAAATGGGCTCGATCGAGTGTGAGGGATGTTTTGATTTTGCCGCAGGTGTTCTTGACCGCTGTTTCTATATCCAGACAGACGGAGGACGTCCCGGTGAGCCGCTGATGAGCCGCAACTATGTCGATGAAGTCGTTCCGCTTTACGAGATGACCTATCACGGAATTCTGATCTATAACATCTTCCGCTGGTCGATCAACTCTCTGCCGGGTCGCTGGGCCTACTTGCAGAATCTGGCTTTCGGTGGTATGCCGTCGTTCTATTTCTACAGCCGCTTTTCAGATAAATACTGGGATAAGGATGGAAGACCGATACAGGAAAATCCGGATATGCTGGATTTCTCTCTCTACGATCTGGATAAAGAGGCGGCGGCTGTCCGCCAATCAGAAGCCGATTTCGTTGACCGGCTCGGCGACTTGCAGCTCAAGTATTTCACCGATTATATAAAGTTTTCGGATGATGTCAGCTGCTCTGTGTATTCAGACGGAACTTGCGTCTATGTCAACCGTGGAGAAACGCCGGCAGAGTATGACGGCGTGACGATTCCGGCAAAGGGATTTTTGAGAGTAAACAAATGACAGGGCATATCGAATATTTTAAAAAAGCGGCTCTTTTTGCGCTGCTTGCAGTTTTCAGTTTCCAGCTTCCCGCAGCGGAAGGTTACAGCAAATACGTCAAAAGGCGCAAATCAGAAGTCTATATCGAGCGTATTCCGCAGGTGAGCCAAAAGCGCAATTACTGCTGTCCGGCATCGGCATCGATGATAATCCGCTATTTCGACGGACGTATCGGTCAGAGCCGGTTGGCTAAACTGTTTTCCACATCAAGAAAGCAGGGAACGTTTTCCAGAGAGATGCTTGATGAGTTTTCCAAAGGCAAACTTCAGGACTTCGAGATCAGGCAGCTTTACACACTTACCAATGAGGAGGCGTTGCAGCTTCTTGAGGCTTACAACAATGCAGGTAAATCAAACGGAAAAAAGCGCAAGTCCGGAAAGGGCAAAGAGATAACTTTCGGCGCGAATATGTTCAGCAAGATGAAGCCATCGGTTGTCAGACAGGTGTTTCCCGGACAGCGTCGGGAGTTGGCAAAAATCATGACAGAATGTTTTACTCAATGCATCGATAAAGGAATCCCCCTGATGTGGTCGGTATCGATGAACTTTGATCCCAATGACCGTATGGATGGCGGACATATGCGAATCATTACCGGATACGCCAGAGAAGACGGAAAAATCACCAAAGTAATCTACCGCGATCCGTGGGGAGGGCGGGAGATCCTGAAACGGATGAGCTTTAATGATGCCCTGACTATAACCCGCGAAATTTATGTGATCGTACCGAAAGAGCTGAATTTTTTTGCCTCAAACACTGGTGAATAAACAACAAAGCTCGAAAAGCTTACTTCCACAGATTGAGTGCGCGCCTTACTCCCTCTGCCATAACTTTGTTGCGTGGAGCAAAGACCTTGCTGTACGAGAACATTACGTTTCCCTGTACTTCCGGACGCATACTGTTGTAACACATCTGATCTGCAAGTTCAAACTGTGACCATCCTGGAGCTCCGAGGCGGTAGGGGGCAAGTCCGATGTAGAGATCGACGCCGGTGTTTCTCACGGTATTGCTCCACCAGTCTACCAGGCAGGCGTAGGCTGCAGTTTCGTGGGTGAACTGCCAGTAAAGCTGCGGAACGATGTAGTCTATCCAGCGGTTTTTTACCCACTTTCTGGTATCTGCGTAGTTGATGAAAAATGACTCCTTGCCACCGGTGAGCGAGCCGCCTTTAATGTGCGAATTATTGGCCCATATACCGAAGGGACTGACTCCGAAACGGATTCTTCTGCCGCTTTTTTTCTGCTGCCGGCTGATGATGTTTCTGACTCCTTTGATGACCAGATCAACGTTGTTTCTGCGCCAGTTGTCTATGGAAAGCTTTGCCGGATTGAAACGTTTGAAGGTATTGATGTCGCAATTTCCGATTCCGCCGTAGGGATAGAAATAATCATCGAAGTGGATGGCATCGACTTTGTAGTGAGATACAATTTCATAAACCGTGGCAAAAATATGCTCTCTTACCTGCGGGATTCCGGGGTCGAGCAGAAGAGTTCTGTATCCCGGTGTTTCCGATGCGGGCGCAAGGACAAACTGCGGATTTCGGCGGGCAAAGTTCTTTTTATCCAGTGTTTCCAGATATTGTTTGACCGGCAGTTTGGTTTTTCCGCAAACCCGGTAAGGGTTGAGCCATGCGTGGAACTCCATTTTTCTGCGGTGGGTCGCCTCGACCATATAGGCGAGGGGATCGAAGCCTTTTATCGCCTGTCCCTCGGCTCCGGTATAGTTGCGTGACCACGGATTTATCCGGGATAAATAAAAAGCATCCGATGCCGGACGTACCTGAAATATCACTGCATTGAATCCGGCTCTCTGGGCGTTATCGAGGATTCTCTCGTAAGCCTGACGGAACGCAGCGGCACTTCTTGTCTGCGGAAAGTCTATATTCTCCACAGTTGCCACCCAGATACCCCGGAATTTTGCTCTTCCGGGATAGTAGTGCGGAATATTGACTTTACGTTTGCTGAATTTTCCGGCATAGGGATAGCTTTTTCCGAAGAGAGAGCACTGCACCGATAAAATTGTGCCGAAAAACAGCAGGAAAAGTTTTTTCAAGCTCATTGTGCCTGACGCTTTTTCTTATGGCTCGAGTTTTTGCTTTTACCGGAGTAGGAAGCCTCACTGCGGTATTGCCACATATTTTCAAAATCTTCGCTTGATTTGCGGGTGACACAGCTGTGGATTATTCCGAGTTCTCTGGCGTGCGGATAGCTGCGGTTCTGCATGATGGCGTTGCGGCGTTTGGTGTTTCCGTAGACCAGCTCCGGCAGAATAAGCAGTATTTTCTCTGCCGATATACGCATGCGCAGCATCATAGTGAGCGGCTTTACGACATCAGAAACGGTGTCGGAAATAATCTGCTGAAGATCCGGAGTATAGCTCCAGAGTTGTCCAGGCGCATTGCCGAAAGTTCTTTCAATAAATGGTACAGCAAGTATCGCAAGTGCAATCGATATACTGTTGCGGTACATGTTTTCATCAACGCGGCAGTTGCGCTCGTAGAGCATATCGAGCATATATTCAATGTGACCTGAACCCCAGAGTTCGTCGATCTGCGGCAGAAAGTATTTCAGAAGTCCGTAGTCGTGGAACACCTGCAGGTGGCGGTCGCCGTAGATGGATTGAAGCACTTTTTCAAGTTCAAGAGAGAGGCGTGATGGTGCGGCGCATTGGATGAGATGCATCTGTTTGAAAAGAGCATTTTCGGTGTTGTTCTCAATGGCAAATTCATACTGGGCGACCAGTTTCAATGCACGGAGCAGACGTACCGGATCTTCTTCAAACCTCAACATCGGATCGCCGATGGCACGGACTATTCCATTTTCAATGTCATCGATTCCGTATCCGGTGTAGTCAAGGATCTCTGATTTTACCGGGTCGTAAAAGAGCGCGTTGACGGTAAAGTCGCGCCGCCAGACATCATCTTCGGCAGTTCCGAAAGCGTTGTCGTTGACGATGAGGTGTTCCGGCAGATCGGCCAGCTTGCCCTGTTTGCGCTTTTCCTGATCTTCTGCATCCGGAGTCTGCCGGAATGTGCTGACCTCGAAGAGTTCTCCATTCATATAGACGTGAACCAGCCGGAAACGTTTGCCGATGATCCGGGCGTGACGTCTGCCGAAAACGGCGCGTACCTCTTCCGGAGTTGCAGAAGTTGATATATCAAAGTCTTTGGGATCTCTGTCCATGAGCAGGTCGCGGATGGCTCCGCCTACGATATAGGCTTCGAAACCATTTTCCTGCAAACAGGATACGATATCAAAAGCGTTGTTGCTGATGGTCAGTTGTCTGGTGATTTTTTTCATCAAAGAGGTCTTTCAATAACGGTGTCGACGCAATCCATGGCTGGGTTGCGGTCTGGATAGTCTGCGTTGAAATGGGCTCCGCGGCTCTCCTGACGCAGCATGGAAGAAAAGATGATTATTTCAGCCACAGTGGCTATGTTGCGCAGTTCGATCAAATCTGTTGTGACCAGATAGTCACGGTAATATTTATCGATCTCCTGCTGGAGCAGCTTGATGCGGTTTTTGGCGCGCTCAAGGCGTTTGTTGGTACGGTAGATACCGACATAGTCCCACATGAAGCTGCGGATCTCTTCCCAATTGTGGGCGATCACCACCTGTTCATCGGAGTCGGTGGCGTTTCCGCACTTCCACGAGAGGTCAACGCTTTTGTCGGGGCCGGAAGACGCAAGTTCTTCAAAATCCCGCTCGATCACCCGACCGAGAAACATCGGAACGACCATTGCTTCAAGCAGACTGTTGCTGGCAAGACGGTTTGCTCCGTGGAGTCCGGTGCAGGCACATTCTCCAACAGCGTAAAGGCCCGGAATGCTGGATGCTCCGTTGATATCAGTCTTGATTCCGCCGCAGATGAAGTGCGCTGCCGGAACTACAGGAATAAGATCTTTCGCCATATTTATTCCAGCCTCGAGACACTTTGAAAATATGTGCGGAAAACGCAGTTTCAATCTCTCTTCAGACAGATGGCGGATATCAAGATACACACAGTCTGCTCCGGTGCGTTTCATTTCAGAGTCGATTGCCCGGGCTACCACATCGCGCGGAGCCAGACTCTTCATCGGATGATATTTATGCATGAATTCAACCGGTTCCGAGTTGCGGCCTTCGGCACTTTTCAATACAGCTCCTTCTCCGCGCAGAGCTTCTGAAATAAGGAAACTTCTTATTTTTTCATGGTGAAGAATAGTCGGGTGGAACTGGATGAATTCCATATTGGCGATCTTTGCGCCGGCCCGGTATGCCATAGCTACACCGGAACCGCAGGCGATATCCGGGTTGCTGGTGTAGAGATAAACTTTTCCGGCACCTCCGGAGGCGAGAACAGTGGTCGGGGCGAGAATGGTGATGACTTTGCCGTCGAGATTGTTGAGAACATAGGCTCCGAAACAGCGTCCCGGATTTTCCTGGGATTTTCTTGATGACATCACAAGATCGATTGCGGTGTGATGTTCAAATACTGTCACGTTGGGCAGGGCGTTGACAGCATTGATCATGACGCGCTCAAGCTCTGCACCGGTAATGTCTCCTGCGTGGAGGACTCTTCTTTTATGGTGTCCTCCCTCCCGTCCGAGATCATAGGCATCGCGTTCACTTTCAAATCCGAGATCGCCTCTTGTGGTGAACTGCGCTCCGAGGTCGATGATGTTGCGGACTGCTTCCGGACCGGCTTCAACAATAGCGCGGACGCTCTCTTCATTACACAGACCGGCTCCGGCAACGATAGTATCCTTGACGTGTTCATCAAAGGTATCCAACGCATCCATAACGCAGGCAACGCCGCCCTGGGCGAGCCGGCTGTTGCACTCTTCGATGGAACGCTTGGTTATGACTGCGACACTGCGTCCTTTGCGGCCGAGGTGCAAGGCACTGGAAAGTCCTGCCAGACCGCTGCCGATGACGATATGGTCGAATCGCAAAATTTCATTATTCATCTTTATATCCGGATATACAGAAAGTGTACTTGTACAATTGCTGAAATATACATCTTGCCCTCATGTTTTTCAAGCTGTCTTCACCTTAATCAGAAGAAAAACGCACTTTTGGAGCATGGATAATGCCACCTCGATATTTTTTGTGCCGTTTGAAAATCCTGCCATTTGAAAAAAACTTCGAGTGATGTATATTATAGCAAGTAAGCCAGGGGTGATGTGATGGATAAAAGTGGTTTGCCGCAACAGAAAATAGCCTACACTGTTCAGAATGGACAGCTGATCCATAAACTGACCGGAAAAATGCCGCTTCTGCAGCAGAAATACGGTTTGTGGATCATCAATACATCTATTGATATTTTTAATGGAAAAAACGGGTATTCCAAGTGTCCTGTCCGCAAGTTTGAATTCTATTCGCTCAGTCACATCACTGAGGGCGGCGGCAGACTCTGGCTGGCTGAAACAGGAGAGGTGAAAGTTAAAGCCGGTGACTGGGTACTGGTTTCTCCCGGAGACCTCAACCGCTATGGCGGAGCAGACGGTATGCCTTACGTCGAAGATGCCGTGCGTTTCTGCGGCGTCGTCGCAGACGGACTGCGTGCGTCCGGCGTCATAAAAAGCGGAGTTATCCACGGAAGCAGCTGCCGTCAGCTGCTCGGTATTCACGAGCTGGTCTGTGATCCGAGTGAAAACTCCCAGATAAACGCCAATATCGCTCTTCAAAAGCTTCTTGTGGATCTTTACAATATCCGTGAAAAAGAGAATCCACCTCCGTCAGCCATTGATCAACTTATTGCGGAACTCAAACAGCGTCCGGATTACTGGTGGACTGTCACCGAACTTGCCGAGTTCTGCCATCTTTCCACCGATCAGCTGCGCCGCAACTTTATGCGTCATACCGGAATGCTTCCCAAACAGTACATTGAGGAACTGAAGATCCGTCAGGCGGCGGCACTTCTTCTGGATTCACGGCTCACCGTGACCGAAATTGCTGCCCGCTTCGGATATCTTGATCCTTATCACTTCAGCCGCCGCTTCAAACAGAGAGTAGGCGTTTCTCCGGAAAAATACCGCAACGCCTATATGCTCGAACAGGCCGATGGAAAGGCTCTTTCTCTGGAAAAGGATGAATCCATATAATGCGTAAAACACTGATACTGGATATAACTCCGCTCAAAAACGGTTATTATCAGGATTCCGGGCGCAGCGGTATATTTTTTACCATCAAAAACATCCTTGTTCAGCTGCTTTTACTGGAAGACATTGAGCTTTACTTCAATATAACACGCACAGAAGCTGATGATTGTTATAAGGCAGTGAGTGTAGTGAAAAAAGAGTTCCCGGAGAGTGCTGCTTTTATTCTTTCCAGATGTTTTTACAACAGCGGTATGGGAGCCGGATTACACGATTGGATACTGAAAGCAACTGAACAAAGCAAAAGTTCTTTTGCCGTAAGGTGTATAAGAAAGGCTGTCCGGCTGACAGGCGGATTTTCCTGTTCGGAAAAATGGGGGATTCCGGAGCATATCGCAGAAAATGCAGTTTTTCTTTCTCTTATGTACGCAATACCTGAGCAGGTAAAAGCAGTCATATCTCCGGAATACCGCTGGACAATGCTCTATGATACGATACCATCACTGTTCGGCGAATATGCAAGCCAGCTTGACTCATGGTACGGAAAATTGGTTCGGAACCTTTCCGGAAAAGAGAATTATATGGCAATTTCCCAATCAAGCAGTCTGGACTTCAAACGGCTGTTTCCGGTTTTGGACAATGTTGACATCGGTATCGTGCCGCTTGCCGCTGCTGACAGCTTCAAACGGGAGGGAGATGAAGATAAACTCCGGCAGATCAGACTCAAGTACAATATCCCGGACGGCAGAAAGGTGTTTTTTTCCCATTGTTCACTTGCTCCGCATAAAAATTTGGAGCGTCTGTTTTCGGCGTTTTGCCGGATAAGGGAAAAACTTCCGGATTGGATCATTGTGTTCAGCGGTTCAAACGCTCCCGGCGCGATGGATAAAATGCTTGAATATGCCGGGCGGCACAATGTTCCGGAGTCGGCATTCCGTTTTACCGGATATGTCGATGATGGAGATCTGCCCGCACTTTATTCGCTTGCAGATGTATTTTGTTTTGTTTCGCTGTACGAGGGATTCGGACTTCCGGTACTTGAAGCAATGAGCTGCGGCACACCCTGTGTGGTGAGTGATTCCAGCAGCATTCCTGAAGTTGCCGGAGATGCTGCACTTTATGTTGATCCGGAAAATATAGACGATATCGCTAAAAAGATGCTGACTCTCGCCTCTGATGAGAGCTTGCAGAATGATTTGCGTACAAAATCTCTGGCAAGGGCAGGGGAGTTCTCCTGGCAGAAGACCTGCCGGATGATTGTTGAAAATCTCGAATTGATTTGACAAATATCCAATGTAAAAGTATTGTATTAAGACGTCCGTTCGGAACACAAAGTAAACAGAAAGGAAAAAAATGAAAAAACTTCTGCTTTCAATGCTCTGCTTCGCAGCACTCTTTTCAGTATGCAGTGCGGCAAAGGCAAAAAAGTCCTCTCACATGGATAAAGAGATGGCTAAACGCTCGAAAGAGATTCTCGCCAGACCCTATGAGAAAAACCGTCTGGAACTCGCCAAGCCGGTGAAAAAAGGAGAGATTCTGCTGCGTCCGACCTTCAACTCCTGCGGATTCTATTTCGGATGTGATAAAGTCAATGATCCCGTTCTGCAGTTCCGTAAAAAAGGCGGTGAATGGCAGAAGGCTTTTACGCCGGTTCACTTCTTCGAAGATGATAATACAACCACCGGACTTGTAATGAACGAGTATCGCGGCAGTATCGTCAAACTTGATGAAGACACCGTTTACGAGGTTCGTTTCTGCGACGGTGACAACGTTCTCAAACAGGGCAGCTTCACCACCTGGGCGAGCAATGTTCCTGTGGCAAAGACTGTTTATATCGATCCGGCAACGTTCAAGGCTCCTTACATTATTTCTGCCAAAGGTAAGGCTGACGGTTGGATCCGTTATACCACCAAAGACGGCAAAGTGCTGAACAATAACAGCAGCAAGACTGTGATTGAGGTCAAAAATGCCCGCTATGTGCTGCTTGATGATATGGTTATCAAAAGCGGAGTCAACAGCCGCGAAGTCATCAATATTGTCAATTCTCAAAATGTCCGCGTCCGCAACTGCGATATCTCAAACTGGGGACGTGTCGGAAAACAGCGTTTTGACAAAAAAGGTATGTACTATATGCCCAACTCCCGTCATGCTGTGAACTATGATGGAGCCATTTCCATCCGTACCGGCAGCAGCTGTGTTGTCGTTGAGCGTTGCTACATCCATGATCCGTACAACCACGCTAACAGCTGGTTCTACAGCCATCCGGCAGGTCCGGAGGCAGTAATGCTCTATAAGCCTGATCATTCGACGGTCATCCGTTACAATGACTTTATCGGCAGCGATCTCCACCGCTACAACGACGCCGTGGAGAGTGCCGGAAACTTCCACAGCAACGGCGGAATCAACCGTGATGCCGATGTCTACGGCAACTATATGATCTACTGCAACGATGACAACATCGAGCTTGACGGCGGTCAGCAGAATGTCCGCTGCTTCTGGAACCACTTCGAAAGCTCTCTCTGCGGTGTGTCCATTCAGGGATGTATGGTCAGCCCTGTTTACCTCTTTGAAAACATCTTTGCCGGTATGGGCGGCCAGTTCGGGGAAACCAATGCCTCCATCAAGACCGGCGGCGGCAAACATGGTATTGCTGCCACTGCGTTCATCTTCAACAACACCTTTGTCGGCAGAGGCGGCGGAATCGGACTTATGGCTACACTGAAGAGTGTTCTCAAAAACAACATTTTTGCCGGAGAGAGCCAGCGTATTTCCAATGTCGACAAATGTCCGAGTTCAGAGTATGAAAAGAACTCTTCCAAAAATGTTTCTGGCGGCGTGAAGGAAGGCATCGAAAAGGTCGATACCGTTTTTGCCAATGCCGCAGAAGGCAACTATTTCCCGGAGGAAACTGCTGAAGCTGCAGCAATTCCCAACTTCCTTCCCGATGGTGGTATCCGCGGAGCTTTCCAGAAGCCTGATTTTGTGCTTCCCTACCGTCCGGTTCCGGTTGTTCTCGACCGTACACGCATCGAGGGTGTCAAGGTGAGAAAAGGAGCTGCAGCTCCTGCACAAGTTACCATTACTGCCACTGTCGGCGGTAAGAATTTCAAGTCTGCCTACTCCATCCGTCAGAACGATGTTTTTGATTGGTTTACCGTCACTCCTGCGAAAGGCGTTCTGAAATCCGGAGATAAGATCACTTTCACCGTCAAGTTCCTGCCGGAAAAGATGAATGAGCGTCACGACTATCGCGGAGCTTTCATCCTGCGTCTTGCAAACGGATTCTCCCGTGCGGTCACAATCATTGCTGATACCGATTATGTCCAGCCGTTCAAACTTGAAAAGGAGGGCGAAACCGCTGTCTATATCGATGCGTTCAATCCCGCAAGTGTCACCAACGCAAAAAGCAACCGGAAAAGCTCTCTCTTCATTAAAGATGACAAGCTCGGCGTCAACGGTAAAACCATTCAGCTCAACAGCCGCAATATTGTTGAGTACAAGGTCGATGTTCCCAAAGACGGACGCTACTACTTTATGATCCACGGTTACTCCGCCGGCCGTCCGCGTCTTCAGGTTTCTGTCAACGATGACAAATTTGAGGAATCCCGTCAGCAGACCAAGCGTTATATGAGTTGGACAATGCTCTCCCCCGGACGCGGTTTTGGCAATATGTGCCGTGAGTATGACCTCAAGGCAGGCGAGAATCGCATCCGTATCCGCTGTTCATCCGGAAACTTTGTGATCGACGGATTGGTTCTTACTGACAACCCCGCTTCTTTCGAGCCGCGGTAATTCCGTCGCTTTCTTCTGAACAGGGCAGGGTGGCTGATCTATCAGTCACCCTGCTTTTTTTGTTTCTGCAGCTTGTAAAATTATATTTCAAGATGTATAGTAGAAAAATTTCAACGAAACCCCTTGTTAAAAAGAGAGAAAGGTACGAAAATGTTGAAAAAGTCGTTGTTGTTGCTGCTTGCTCTGCTGGCAGTCGGAGTGTATGCCGCTCCCAAAAAGAAGGATCGGCATATGGACAAGGCGATGGAAGCGCGCCAGAAAAAGATCGTCAACAGCAAACGGGAGAAAAACCGTCTTGAGTTGATCAAGCCGATGAAGCCCGGACAGATTATGCTGCGTCCGACCTTCAACGCCTGCGGATTCTATTTCGGATGTGACAAAGTCGATGATCCGGTTCTCCAGTTCCGCAAAAAAGGCGGCGAGTGGCAGAAAGCTTTTACGCCTGTTCACTTCTTTGAGGACACCAACACCACCTCCGGACTTGTGATGAACGAGTACCGCGGCAGTATCGTCAAACTTGACGAAAACACCACCTATGAGGTTCGTTTCTGCGATGGCGATAACGTTCTCAAGCAGGGCAGATTCACCACATGGAAAACCGATGTTCCCATCGCAAGAACCGTCTACATTGACGCTGATAACTTCAAGGCTCCTTACATCATTTCCGCTAAGGGTAAGGCTGACGGATGGATCCGTTACACCACCCGCAACGGCAAAAAAATCGTAAATAAGCCCGGAAAGATTGCTTTTATTGTTCAGAACGCCCGTTATGTCCTTCTCGATGATATGGTTATTGACGGCGGAAAAAACAACCGTTACGTCATCCAGGTCGCCAACTCCAAAGGCGTCCGTATCCGCAACTGCGAGATCACCGGCTGGGGACGCGTCGGAGTCCAGAGATTCGATGCTAAAGGTCAGTATTTCGAAGCCAGCAAAATCAAAAATATTTTGAGCGGGAAAAAAGCAAGCAGCATCAACTATGACGGTGCTATCGACCTCAAGAGCGGAAGCAGTGAAGTCGTTGTCGAACGCTGCTATATCCACGATCCCGCCAACCATGCCAACAGCTGGTTTTACAGCCATCCGGCAGGTCCGCAGGCAATCATGCTCAACAAACCCGACCACAGCATCGTCATCCGTTACAATGACTTTATCGGCAGCGATGAGCACCGTTTCAACGATGCCGTTGAGAGTAATGGAAACTTCCACAGTGACGGCGGTATCCGCCGCGATGCCGACGTTTACGGCAACTTTATGATCTACTGCAACGATGACAACATCGAACTTGACGGCGGTCAGCAGAATGTCCGCTGCTTCTGGAACCGTTTCGAGGCTGCTCTCTGCGGTGTCTCCATCCAGGGATGTATGGTCAGCCCCGTTTACCTCTTCGAAAACCTCTTTTCCGGTATGTGCGAGGAGTTCGGTGCCGGCGGTCAGACCATCAAGACCGGCGGCGGTGCTCATGGTCCGGAGTCTATTGCCTTTATCTTCAACAACACCTTCATCGACCGCGGAATCGGTATCATGATGATGGATACCCTCAAGAGCGTTATGAAAAACAACGTTATGAGTGGTAATAACAAAATCAATAATCTTGATAGAGCGAAGGTTTCATCCTTTGAATGCAACTCTATCGAGAATCAGGGCAGAAATGCTTACATTGCCGGTATTGAAAAGAAGAGCGCGCAGTATGTCAACGCCAAAATCGGAGATTACCGTCCGGTCAATACCGGTGCTGCTGTTGCAATCCCCAACTTCCTGCCGGATGGCGGAGATCGTGGTGCATACCAGAAAGGTGGCTTGATCAGCCTGCCGTACCGTCCGGTTCCCTTCGATCTCGACGTCAAACGCATTACCGGAATCAAGGTGAAAAACGGCAAAGCTGCTCCCGGCGAATTCAAAGTCACCTGCACTGTCGGCGGAAAGGATTTCAAAGCAAATTATACTGTCCGCAAAAATGCTGATTTCAACTGGTTCTCCGTTACTCCCTCCAAGGGTGTGATGAAGTCCGGCGACAAGATCGTTTTCACCGTCAAGATCCTGCCGGAGAAAATGAACAGACGTCACGATTATCGCGGAGCCTTCATCGTCAGACTTGATAACGGTTTCTCCCGTGGTGTTTCTCTCTATGCCAAGACCTACGACTATGTCCAGCCGTTCAAACTGGAGAAAAAAGGTGACAAGGCGTATTACATCGACGCTTTCAAACCAGCCAAGGTTACCGGAAAGAGCAGCAAGGTCAAGGTTGTTGCAGATCCGCTCGGCGTCAACGGAAAGACGGTTGTCCTCGATCGCAAAAACACTCTTGAGTACACTGTCAACATTCCGCAGGACGGCAGATACTATTTCATGATCCGCGGATACAGCAAAGATGGCAAGCAGCCCAAGATCAACGTTTCTGTCGACAATGATCCTGTCGAAATGTCGCGCCATCAGACCACCGAGTTCATGGGATGGACCATGTTCACTCCTGATCGCGGATTTGGAAACATGTGCCGCCATTACGACCTCAAGAAAGGTCAGCATAAGATCAAATTTGTCCTGAAAGACGGCAGAGATTTCCACTTCGACGGACTTGTCGTGACCGACAATCCCGGATCTTTTGAGCCCAAATAAAATCAGGCACAGCATAAGGAAATTCATCTTCCACTTATAACAATCTGCCCCCGCAGCTTTCATGAGTTGCGGGGGTATTTTTTTGCCTGTCTGTATACAATGCACAGAGAATTTTTTAGCGTTGCAGCGCAAAACTCAGGATGAAGTTTATTCGGGTACTTGCAATTCAGCAAACAGAGGTTACATTAGCTCAAGACCTAACGCAGTAAACAATTTCAGGCAACTTATGGATATGCCTTATCAGGGAGTTGAGGATGTTGTTGAGCGAAATTTTCAACTCAGGGAGTTGTATCTCGCCGGAGCTTTGAATTTTTGCGCTCCGGGAGATGAGCTTGCTGAAAAGTTCCTTTCTGCTTGCCGTAATGGATTGCATAAATTTTATGCTCACTACGCAGAGATATGGAGCCGTAGAAAAATTTTATAAATATTGACTAAGTTGTTTGAATAACCAGCGGCGGCGCATTGCGGGCAATCTCGGGCCTTATATAAAAATACTGCAAGTCAATTCAAACTTTGCAGCATCATAAATTCAGTTATCTTCCCTCAAGGGAAACAGTGCAATAAAAAAGGTTCAGGTTTTTACACCTGAACCCTTTTTTGTGTCTGAAAACTGTGATCAGTTCTTCATGACATCGGTGAGGTCGATGACCTCTCCGGACTCGATGGATTTGAAGACCGCGTCACCGATGGAAATGGCGCAGAGACCATCCTTGGAGTCAGCGAGAATGTCATAGGGACGATCCTCGAGAACACCCATGAAGACGTCTTCCTGGATCAGCGGGTCGCCGCCGCCGGGGCCGCCGACACCCGGTTTGATCCAGATGCGCTCGCGGGATCCGAAAATCGGGAAGTAGTCGACGAACTCTTCGGTGCAGTGCGGGAAGCTGGTGGCACCGGCTCCGGCGATATGCTCGCACTCGATGCGTCCGTGAGTACCGTTGATGGCGAGTTTGTAGCCCTCATACGGAGTGGAGAAGTTTGCGGAGTAGTTCAGCAGGACACCGTTGGCATATCTGACGTTGGCAACAAAGGTGTCGTGGATGTTGATCTCGCTGTCGAACATGCACATATCAGCGCGGTACAGCTCGGGGGTGAAGAGCAGACCGTGTGAAGCGTCGAAAGCATCGAGGTGATCATCGTGGATCTTGATGGAGGTGGCACGGGTTTCCCAGCGGGCCTTGTAGGCACACTTCATGAACTCGGGGCACTCGGCGCAGTGACGTCCCTCTTTCTTGGAGGGGTTGAACGGGCCGTTGGGGCCATAGTGGTTCAGAGCTCCGAAAGCGTGAACTTTCTCCGGCTCATTGCAGCCGATCCACCAGCTGACCAGGTCGAAGTGGTGGCTGGACTTGTGGATGGAAAGACTTCCGGAGTTCTCACGCATACGGTTCCAGCGATGGAAATAGCTGGAGCCGTGTTTGATGTCGATGTACCAGTTGAGGTCGACGTGGGTGACTTTGCCGATCTTGCCGGCGAGAACCATCTCGCGCAGTTTGCGGTGGGTGGGGGAGTAGCGGTAGTTGAAGGTGCAGACCACTTTACCCTTGGATTTCTTCTCGGCTTCGCGGACCTGGATGGCCTGTTCCCAGTTGATGGTCATCGGTTTTTCGGTGATGACATCGAGATCTTTCTCGAGGGCCTTGATGATATACTCAGCATGGAAGCTGTCGCGGCTGACCACGAAAACGGCATCCGGCTTGGTCTCTTCGATCATCTTGTCGAATTCATCGACGTTGTAGCAGGGGACATCCTTGCTCTGGGGGATCTGACGTTTGCAGACATCGAAACGAACGGGGTCGATGTCGAGCATGCCGACAAATTCAGCCTGCTTGGAGAAGGTTTCGTACATCGGTTTGATCCACATACCGATGGCGCGGCCGGATACACCGCAGACGACATAACGGCGTTTTGACATTTTACACTTCCTTGTTATTGTGGTTACGGGAGCGGGATTACGCTCCTGATTACAAAATGTTACAGATTTAATTTACCACAAAATCTATTAAATTGCAAGTTATAAATACTAAAATTTATTCGTATCAGTTATCAGAAAGCTGTTATCGCGTAAAATAGTTATATTATTTTTATCCGGTAAAGTAAAAAACGCCGGATCTGCAGCTGGCATATCCGGCGTTTGACTTCGGGCAAGTTGGGATTATCGCTTTACCCGGAGCGTTTTGATTTCAAATGGCTTGAACAGCAATTCAACCGTGTTGTCATCGTTTACGATAACTTTGTCTGTGTCGTTCCACTCAAGCATATCGCACTCACAGATGTCTGACTTCTCTTTGAGCTGGAGCTTGATACTGCCGTTTCTGCCGTCGGTCTCGACCAGACGGATGATAAGATCATCGCTCTTTTCAGCCTTTTTGACTGTTCCGAGGGTGACATTTGCAGCGTCTGAAAGTGTGAACGGGATAGCGATATCGACTTTTCCGGGCAGGATGATCAACTCCCGGTTGAGTTGAGCTGCGCGGCTCATCACATTTGATTCGACCAGACTTCCTGCGTGAGGCAGGAACGAATAGGTGAATTTGTGACTTCCCATATCTGCCGCATAGTCCGGATATTTGGGGGATCGCAGCAGAGCAAGGTCGAGGGTGTCGTTTTCGAGGTGATAGCCGTACTTGCAATCATTGAGCAGGGCAGCTCCGCCGTTAGCGTCGGAGATATCGACGTAACGGTGGGAGGCAACTTCAAAACGGGCAAAGTCCCAACTTGTGTTGGTGTGGGTCGGCCTCATTGTTTTTCCATACTGGATGTCGCAAGTCGCTTCGACAGCATTGATGCAGGTCTGGAAAGATACCCTGAGCATACGGTGGCTCTCACTCCAGTCGGCTTCAGTGACGAAATCGAGCTGTTTGCTGTTTCTGCAGAGCCGGATCTCCTGACGGAGTTTTGAACTCTTGCCGACCGCGAGCTCAAAGGCGAGTGTCTGGCGCAAGGAGCCGTCTTCGATCTTTTCCGCCGAAATACCTCTTGCGTTTTCAGCCGGAGTCTTGAGATAGGTGTGGTCGATATCCCAGGCATCCCAGTTCGCCGGACGGTCGACGTACACAGCAAGGCGATTGGCTCCGTTGCGGACCAGTTCCCGTTCAGACTCTTTGTCGTAGGCAGAGAGCAGGACTGCGTCGGAATTGAATTCATAGCGGATAAGATCGTTTTCAAGGACAAGCTTGCCGTCGGTGTCTCCGCAGGTACAGCCGCACTTGCCGCCTCGTTTTATGACCCGGGTTCCGGCGGCAGGCACGTTGACCAGACAGAGGGCTTTACCGTTTCCGCACTGGGTTTCAAGGACGCTGCCTCCGCAGTCGGTGACAGAGTGACCGATCCAGGAGTCTGGAAGGGTGATCACCTGTTCAACATCGTAACCGAGGGTATTTATCAGAGTGATGGTGTCGTCATCGTTATCTGAAAGTATCGCTCCGGCGTTGCTGATAAGCTCTTCGCATTTGGCGATGATGCCGGCGTGTTCCTTTTCTGTGACCGTGTAAACCTGGCGGACGGATGAACCGGGGATAATGTCGTGGAATTGGTTGCAGAGCAGTGTTTTCCACATTTTATCCAGCTCTTCCGCCGGATATCTGTCTGCCGGAAGACAGCTGTAAATAAACTCGGTCGCGGCGAGCAGTTCTTCGCATTTGCGGTTGTTGCGCTTGGTTCTTGACTGAGTTGTAAGAGTTCCGCGGTGAAGTTCGAGGTAGAGTTCTCCGACCCACTTCGGCAGCTGCGGAATATATTTTTCCAGCCTTTTGAAGAAGTCATCTGCTTTGCCGAACTTCACTTTGGGCACACCTTCGAGGTTTGCACTGCGTCTTGCGTTTTCGATGTGGCGCATCGAGGGACCGCCGCCGCCGTCGCCGATTCCGGCAAGGGTCATAAATTCAGGAAGGAGTGAAACCTCGCTGAAGTTGTTGCGTGCGTAGATGAGATTCTTAGGATCGAGATTGGAGTTGTAACAGTCCTCCGGCGGAAAGTGGGTCAAAACCCTGCTGCCGTCGATGCCCTCCCACATAAAAGTGTGGAACGGGAATTTATTGAACTGGCTCCAGGAGATCTTCTGGGTAAGAAAGTGGTCGCAGCCGCACTTTTTGATGATCTGCGGCATCGCAGCTGAGTAACCGAAGACGTCCGGTATCCAGAGGTTTTTTACATCGACACCGAACTCATCTCTGAAGAAGTTTTTTCCGTGGATGAACTGGCGGATCATGGATTCTCCGGAAATGATATTGCAGTCGGCTTCGACCCACATACCGCCCTGACACTCCCAGCGTCCGGCTTTGACTTGGGCTTTGATTTTTTCAAAGAGTTCAGGATAATTTTCTTTGATGAACAAATAGAGCTGCGGCTGTGATGCACCGAAGATATATTCGGGATAACGCTCGATGTTGTCAAGCTGACTTGCAAAGGTGCGTGCCGACTTGCGGATGGACTCCCGCACTGCCCAGAGCCAGCCGACATCGATATGCGCGTGGCCGATGGCGGTGGTCGTGAGTTCAGAGTCTGCTGCTCTGAAAGAGAGCTGCTTTTTGAGTACCTCTCTTGCTGCTGCGGCATTTTCCGGCTCATCGCCGAAGATGCCCTCGGCTTTTTCCAGCGCGTCAGCGATCTGGTACTTGCGGGAACAGGGATTTTCGTACGATTCAAGCAGGGAGGTGAGTACGGCAACGTCGTCCCAGAGCTGGAACATCTCATCGTCATAGACGCCGTATTCCATAAGGATGACTTTGCCGTCGGTGTCGATTTTTTCTTCTTCACCGAAGAGTCCGTTGGCGCACACTTCACACCAGAAATCCACCTTTGAGTCAGCATCGGCGGATGGGATTATTTCGTAATGCTCTTTGAGATAGTATGCATTGTATATGCTGTGATTGGTAAGTCCGAATACCGGAACTCCATCGTCGTTGAAAATCAATATCTCTCCGCCGAGATTGAGACGCACCCATACCGGTTTGCCGAGCC
>JAZQTR010000020.1:0-2633 GCA_045630865.1 Victivallaceae bacterium | reverse complement strand
CAAACGCGGGCGACTACGAAGAGAGCACCTTTGAGAGTTCCGTAGGTGATACCGGCGATGCCGCCCATATCATCCTGAACATCGTGCCACTTCATCGGGATCTCAAAAGCTGCAAAACCGATATTGGCAATACCGCGGCCGAGCTTCATCAGAGGACGGGTGATAAGGGTTTCGCCCTTGAACTGTTCCTGCGCCTGAACCGGAGCCGCACCCCAGAGGATCAACGCGAACATCAGAAAAAACACGGCAGTTTTGACACTCTTCATCATAAATTCCTTTAACTTTTTATGGTTTAAAACATTTTTTTGCTTAATGTTTACAAATACTTTGTTAAGAATATAGTCTCTCTAAATTCAATTTGCAAGAAAAAATTGGCCATAATGTGAATTTTTTTTCACTTTGTGCCTCTTTGACGTCTTGCACGCCATCTGCCCTAATGCTATATTATCTGTGTTGCATACAGCTTCCGGAGAGGTTTTTCTCCGGGATATTTATAAATAAAACTTTACAGGAAATTTCATCATGGCACGCGGAACACTTACACAGAAAATCATAGATGCCCACTATGTCTCCGGAGAAAAGACCGCCGGCAAACCGGTCGCAATAAAAATAGACCAGACTCTCACCCAGGATGCCACCGGAACCATGGCTTATCTCGAACTCGAAGCCATGGGCGTCGATAAGGTCAAAACCGAACTCTCTGTCTCGTACGTCGATCACAATATGATGCAGAACGGTCCGGAAAACCGCAACGACCACCTCTATCTGCAGACCGTCGCCAGCGACAAGGGCGTGATCTTCTCGCCCCCCGGAAACGGAATCTGCCACCAGCTCCACCTCGAGCGTTTCGGCGTTCCCGGTAAAACTCTCATCGGCAGCGACTCCCACACCCCTACAGGAGGCGGTATCGGCATGATGGCCATCGGAGCAGGCGGCCTCGATGTCGCCCTGGCTATGGCAGGACAGCCCTTCCGTATTCCCTACCCCAAAGTGGTCGGCGTCAAACTCACCGGCAAACTCTCCCCGTGGTGTGCCGCCAAGGATGTCATCCTCAAGCTGCTCTCGGTCATGACCACCAAGGGCAACGTCGGTTCCATTGTGGAGTATTTCGGCGACGGCGTAAAGAGCCTGACCGTTCCCCAGCGTGCGACTATTACCAATATGGGTGCGGAGCTCGGAGTCACCTGCAGTATCTTCCCGAGCGATGAATCCACCGAAAAATGGCTCATCCAGCAGAACCGCGCCGCCTCCTACGCTCCTTTTGCCGCCGATGATGACGCAGAATACGACAGCGTGATTGAGATCGCGCTGGATGAAATCGTGCCGATGGCGGCCTGTCCGTCAAGCCCGGACAACATCAAAACTGTTGCTGAACTTGAAAACATCAAAGTCGATCAGGTGCTCATCGGCAGCTGCACCAACGGCGGCTACCGCGACCTTGCCATGGCGGCAAGCGCACTCAAAGGACGCCGCATCTCTCCCGATGTCACCCTTGCCATCGCCCCCGGAAGCCGTCCGGTGCTGGAAATGATCAGCCGCAACGGTATGCTTGCCGATCTCGTAGCCGCCGGAGCGCGTATCCTCGAAGTCGGCTGCGGCCCCTGTATCGGACAGGGCCAGAGCCCCGCCAACGACACCGTCACCTGCCGCACCTTCAACCGCAACTTTGCCGGACGTACCGGAACCAAAGGCGACCAGTCCTATCTTGTAAGCCCTGAAACCGCCATCGCAGTCGCAATCACCGGAAAATTCACCGATCCCCGCAATCTGGGTATCGAATACCCGGCTTTCGATGAGCCGCAGCAGTTCTGGAGCGACGATCTGCTCTTCCAGCAGCCGGTCAGCGGCACGGAGATCATCCGCAAGCCGACTATCGGCGAACCGCCGAAAAACGATCCCCTGCCCGATGAACTTGACGGACAAGTGGTGATAAAGGTCGGCGACAAAATCACTACCGACCACATCATGCCCGCCGGAGTCCATCTCAAACTGCGGAGCAATATCCCGGCGTACAGCAAAGTGGTTTTTGAGTGCTTCACTGAAAACGGCAAGCCCTCCTTCGCCGAGCGTGCCGCCGCCGTCAGAGATGCCGGAAAACACGGCATCATCGTCGGACGCGACAGCTATGGCCAGGGCTCCAGCCGTGAACACGCCGCCATCTGCCCGATGTACCTCGGAGTCAAGGCGGTCTGCGCGCTCGCCATCGAGCGTATCCACCGGGCCAATCTGGTCAACTTCGGAATCGTTCCGCTGATCTTTGCTGATCCGGCTGATTACGACAAAATCTCCGAGGGCGATACTATCAGAATCTCCGGTTTCCGTTCAGCCCTTGCCGTCGGCAAAAGCGTGACAGCACAGCTTACCGGAGCAGACGGTTCCGTCAAAGCTGAAATCGTCTTCAACCATCCGCTGTCGCAGGAGGATATAGATATCATCCTCTGCGGCGGCATGCTCAACTACCGCGGATAACTATGAAGCTCAACAACCAAAGCGTCTACTTCGTATCTCTGGGATGTCCCAAAAATCTGGTGGACTCCCAGATTATTTCCGGCTGCCTGCTCACGCAGGGGGCAGCATGGGCGTACACTCCGGATGAGGAAGTCGGAGGCCAAGCGGTCTTAGGAAGACAATCC
>JAZQTR010000019.1:0-4226 GCA_045630865.1 Victivallaceae bacterium | reverse complement strand
GTGTATGTGTAATCGACTCCCTCACGGAACACTTTTCCGGTCGATGGGTTTTCCACTTTCAAGATTTTTCCGGCGTTGAAGAGAAGCCGGCTCTGCCGTTCAATGGCAAACATACAGCTCTCGGCAGAGATGTGGTTGCCGTTCCATAAATTGTTCATTTCATACCTGGTTCAAAACAGTGATTTTTCTTTCAGTAAATAGCGGCGCATTTGTCCCGGAGCCATACCGTACTGTTTTTTGAACTGTTTCGACAGGTGGTAGCGGTTGGCAAATCCGCACATTTCAGCAATGGTTTCAATATCCGGTGAATCGAGATCGGCAAGCAGAAGAAACGCGTATTCGAGCCGGTATTGGAGCGCATATTGCGCAGGAGATAATCCGGTATATTTTTTGAAGCGGTGGCTCAGGCTGCTCACAGACATATTTGTCTGGCGTGCAAGGTGTTCGAGAGCAGGAGTGTTCGACGGGTTTGTGCGGATTATATGTATGGCGTGTTCGATTTCATTGTCTTTTTCCAGAGAGATATTCATCCGGTCATACGGCAGTTCGAGCAGCAGGTCATAGAGCAGAGTGTAGAGCGCGAGATTGTATTTGAGAGGATCCTGGACTGCTTTGACATACCTGATGTGTTCAGCCGCCGGAATGGTTACTATATCCCTCAGATTGTTGTATGGTGTGCTGGCAACAAAATGGATGAATAAATGGTTGAATTGAGTGAGCTGTTCTATCTGATGTTCAAGATTGGGCGGTATGATTATAAAGTGTTCAGGGTCAAGAGTATAGGTTTTGCCGTTCGCAGTTATTTTTGCCGCGTTGGGAGTGAAGCAGTAGTAGCAGTAAAAAAACTTGCTTAATCTTGTTTTGGGAACATCCCATTTTTTTACCGCGTAATCAGGGTGGCTGCGGATGATGGTTATTTCCGGACGGGGGATTATTCTTGTGATGTGCCGGCTCAAGTCCATAATATATTAAAGTTGGTCCCTTTGCAAGATTTGATATATTTTTTGCACGTCTGTTAATTTTTTTTATGCGCCTTTAGTGTATAATATACATCGGCAAAAATTAGATTACAAGGAGCATCTTTTATGTCGGTAAAATCAAAAGGAAAAATTTCCACCGGAACCTTCTGGTACTGGAATGCAACTCCTACATTTGCGGGTATCACAAAACAGCTTGAAGCCATTGCTTCAGCGGGCTTTTCCTGCGTCTATATCCATCCGATGCCCGATAGCTTCCACAAGCACAATTTCTTCGCCGGAATGAAGTGCCAATACCTCGGCAAAAAGTTTTTTTCGCTTATGAAATATGCTTTCGAAGAGAGCAAACGGCTCGGTTTGACCTTTATGCTCTACGATGAGGGCGGCTGGCCCAGCGGAAGCGTTCTGGATACTCTGGTCGAAAAATATCCCGAGTGCCGCGCCAAAATCGCCACTATCAACGAAAACGGCGAGGTAGTCGAGCAGTATGCGAACTATCCGGATCAGTTCCGTGCTGAACCAGTGCGCCGTTTTATCGAGATGACCCACGAGGTTTACAAGCGTGAGTTCGGCAGCGAGTTCGGCAGGAGCATCCGCGGGATCTTTACGGATGAACCCTTCCTCAGGCTTGGTGTCGCCTACGGAAATATGGTGGTGAACGATGAGATCATCTCTATGCTCAAAGAGCTGTACGGCAAAGATTTCTACCGCGATATCCTCCCTTACACCGGTATCGGGAAAAGCGAGTGTTTTGAAGGTGACAACGCCCGTCGCCTCTATTACGATGTCTGCACAAAGCTGTTCAAAAAGCATTACTCCGAGCAGATCGCCAAATGGTGTGAGGATAATCACCTGGAGCTTGAAGGACACTTCAGCGGCGAGGACGAATATCTGCGCTGGGGTGCTACCGGAAACCTTCTTCGTGTACTCACCCCCTTCCACGTTCCCGGAGTTGACTCCATCTGGCGTCAGATCTATCCTGAACAGCCCTACAGTTACTTTCCCCGTTTTGCCTCCTCCGTCGCGATGCGTATGAAGAGAAAAGAGACGCTCTGCGAGGCGTTCAACGTCTACACCTACGCGCTCTCGTCGAAGGAGATGAATTTTGTTGCCAACACCCTGCTCGTTCAGGGAATCAACCGTATCCTGCCTATGCCGTATATGTACAAAGACACCGGAAAATACAAGATCTGCTGCAGTACGGATATATCGCACCGCACTCCGGTTTTCGATGCGATGAAGACGATGAACGGGTTCTGGGAGCGCGTTGCAGATTTTGACGCCGGAGCTCTCAATCCCGATGTATGGTTTTTTACCCAGACTCCGCTGCCCGGAATGGAGTACGAAAATCCCGAGCGCAGAAAAGTGCAGGAAATCTACGAGCAGAAGATCGTTTCTATCTGCGATGCACTCGACCTCAACGCGGTATTCTGGAGATTTGCCGATGAAGACGACAGAGATTCAAAACATCTGCCGCAGCTTCTGATCGTACCTGCTCCGGAAGCGTTGACCGACACCCAGAAAGAGGTCATAGAGTACTGGGAGGCGAAAGGAGTTGCTGTTGTAAACGATCTTTCCGGAACAGATCTTAAAAAATATGCTCTGCTCGATGTTGCGGAAGACAATGTCTGCCGCACCTTCCCCTGTGTCCGTCCTGAGGGCAGGGCGGTCATCGTGTTCAACAGCACAGAAGGTGACAGCGTGTTCACCTTCAAGTCAGAAAAGGATTATTCTCTGCTTGAGACCGGAGCTGCCGACAAGGTTTATCCGCTGGTGAAAGACGGTGGAGTTTACCGTCTTGCGATGCCTGCCCACAGTTTGCGGGTACTGCTCGAGTCGGAGTTTTCAGCAGCTCCGGCGGAGTTCGATTTCAACGATATCGAACTTGACTGGCAGGTCACCGGAGTTGAACGTCTGCGTATGAGTCTTGAGGGAGCGACCAAATATGAAAAATGCCGTAAGGATGTGAAACTTCCGGCGAGCGGCAATTACTGTGAGCTGGAAAAGGATTTTTCCGGCAGAGTCATACTCGAGAGCAAACTTGTTTCTGATGAGGCAGGCGAAGCATATATCCAGTTTGAAAATGTGGATTTCAGTGCCGCACTTTACGTCAACGGTGTTGATTGCGGAACTGCTGCTTTTGCACCCTATATATATAAAGTAAAGTTGAAAAAGGGAGTCAACCGTTTGAAGCTGAAGGTTTCCGGAACAGCCGGAAACGAGTTCCGCCGCTGTTTCAGGGAGGAGCTTGAACCTGCCGGTTACTTCAATGGTTACTCCAAACGTTTCACGCAGTATAAAATAAATGATGATAAATGTGGTGTTTCACAACGTGCAATTTTAATAAAAGAAAGGAAAAACAAATGAAAAAAACGTTGTTGGTGATGACAGCCATGCTGCTGGCAGGTGTTGCATCAGCGGCATTGCCTGAAGCTGCCCAGCAGAAGGCGTGGCGCAACGCGAAGAAGAGCGTTAACCGGAAGGTCATCGCTGCCCGTCCGGAAATCAAAAGTGCAAAGCTGATCGTCAGCGGAAACAAGAAACTTTCTCTTGAAGCTGACGGAACTATCGTTCTTTCCAACGCTTCTTCAATGCTGGCGAAGATCATTCCTTATTCATCGTACGCAGACAAGAGTACCGGCAAGACTGACTGGATTTTTGTCACTCCCAAAAACTGCAAGATCAGACGTGACGGCAATAAGATCGTCTGGGAGCTTTACAAGGTCAAAAGAGATACCACGGTCAAAGTTGTCGATCAGAGCATTGAGCTTCTGGATAACGGAATTCTCCGTCTGACCTGCAAGTTCCACAATGTGAACGACGCGAACCTTGAGCGCCGCAAGAGCGTTTCCATCTTTGTTACTACTCCCATTGATGGAAATGCCGGACGCAAAATAACCTTCAACGGCAAAGCCAATGTTATTTCCGAGAAGCTCAAGTACAACTGCTACCGCGAAAATGAGTGCAAATATGAGGTTTATCCGGATGCTCCTGCAGACACTTTCACTCTGAGCTGCACCAAGCCGGGATTCAAAGCCACTACGATCTTCCGTGTACGTGACGATATCCGTTTCAGCTGCACCCCCGATGCGAGTGAAGTTGCGGTTCTTGATATCGACCTGCGCAAGTCCGGAGTCGAAAACATCGACACAGCCAACACCAGAGGCGGTGTTGACTTTATGCGTACAGAAAAACTTGAGCTGCCCTATGCCAGTGCGAACAACCTTATGTTCAACTCCTCCTTCGAGC
>JAZQTR010000018.1:0-3513 GCA_045630865.1 Victivallaceae bacterium | reverse complement strand
GTTGAGAGTCTGCTCACGCTCATCGTGTCCACCGCCCCAACCGGAAAAACGGGAACGTCCGACAGCGTCTATTTCGTCAATAAATATAAGGCATGGAGTGTGTTTTCTCGCCTGCTCAAACATATCTCTGACGCGGCTGGCTCCGACACCGACAAACATCTCAACGAAGTCTGAACCGCTGATGGAAAAGAACGGAACTCCCGCCTCGCAGGCAACTGCTTTGGCGAGCAGAGTCTTACCGGTTCCGGGGTTGCCGACCAGAAGGCATCCTTTGGGAATATTTCCTCCGAGAAGCTGAAAGCGGATGGGATCTTTGAGAAACTCAACAATTTCCGCAATATCAGCTTTCGCCTCATCGGCACCGGCGATGTCATCGAATTTCACCTTGAGGTCTTCAGGATTTATCATCCGGGCGCGGCTTCTGCCGAAGTCCATCGCGCCTTTTCCGCCCATACGCATCTGCCGGGCAGATACAAAGTAGATGACAAATCCGAGCAGAATGACAGGAAGTATTCCGAAAAGAATAAAGTTCCACAATCCAGAATTGTTTCCGGCAATCTTGACACTGGTTTTGGTCGCCAGAAGATCGTTCATCGTTTCAGAGAAAAGCACTCTTGAGCGGTAGTAACCTGTTGAATCAAGAATGTTTTTGGTACTGATGCTTTTGCTTTCCGGAATCTGTTTCACCTCTGCGGAATCATCTTTGACTGCAGAAGGGATAGACGCCTGACTGCTTTTTTCCAGACGGTATCTTCCCTCGACAACAAAAACACGGTTGCTCTCATCGGTGATTTCCGCATTGATGATCCTGCCATCGCGCAGCATCTTTTCAAATTCGGTCTGGGTGAATTCGGTCTGTTTACGCGGTCCGTAGTCTCGGAAGATCGCCAGTGCGCCCAGGCCGAGCAGAATCACCAGCCAGACAACTGCAGCTTTGGGAATACCCGGCATACGCCCTGCCGGACGCTTATTATTATCTTTTGAGCCGGAGTCCTCCGGTCCGCCACAGTTTTTCTGCGGCTCTTTTTCGTTTTCGTTCATTGTATATCCTCTATTCTCCTGGAATGATTCATCCCTTATAGACACAATCCGCCCTGCAGCAAAATCTGCTGCAAAGCGGATGTATGGATTCTGTTGTGCAGCTTACGCCGGATCAACCGAGATTGAACAGCTTGCCGCCTATAAGAACCAGCAGAGCAATAACACCGGCACCTGCAAGTGTGCAGAGTCCGATAATACCCCATGTGACCAAAGCGTGTCTCTTACCTTCCTGCGCGGCAAGAGGGTTGAGGCGGTCAAACTTGGGAACACTGCTGAGATTTCCGTCAAGGGAAGAGAGATCAAGTGTCACACTGGTCGGGGCAAAAACTCCGGATGCACCCTCTTCATCGGAACCACTGTCAAACAGAACCTCGACGCTGCCGAAGAGGACGACATCAGAATTTTTGAGTTCCTGTTCAGCGATAGCGACACCGTTGACCTTGGTACCGTTGGTACTTTCATTATCCCGCAGAATATAGACTTTCCTGCCGTCACGTTCAGTGCAGATAAGATCTGCATGGTGACCACTCATGCTGGAATCTTTAATGCAGATATCCATACCCTCGCGGCGTCCGATGCTCATGGTCTCTTTGTCGAGCGCAAAAGTCGTACCGCGAAGTTTTTCATAAAGAACCGTAAATTTCGGTCCAGCCATAATAGCACACTCCGTTCCTTAATTTACACAGCGTTTAGGCTAAATATACCACTCTTTTTATAACAATTCAATACCCTGAATGCGTTTTTTTGCCACTTTTCACACTCTTTGTAAAAAAAACATTAAAAGACTGGATTTTATGTCATTGGAGGACTATCTTATATAAACAATTTTTTTAACCGGAACCTTATACTTCAATGCTTGAGAAAACAACTGTATTCAGCAATCAGAACTCTGTTCTGTCAGGATATGCAGACCGGGATAAAATATCCGGCAAAAAAGTCGCTGCTCTTTCAGGCACATGGAAACATCCTGCCGGACAACTCCTGAAAAACGGCTCCAGCACAGTTGCCTATCTGGATGGAGATGTTTTTGTAAAATGCAATCCGGCAAGAACTCTGCCGGACTCACTGCGCAAAAACTTCCGCAAATCCAGAGCCGAAAACAACAGAATCATGGCAGAAGAGCTTGCTTCTATCGGTATCTCAACCCCGAAGGTCTTATGTGCAGTACGCGAAAGGCGCGGAGTTTTTGTCATCTGCGACTATCTTGTCACAGAAATTCTTGAGCCTGAAAACACACTTTATCTCCACCGGATAAACCAGCTTGATCCGCAGGAACGCCTTGACGCATTTTCCGGAATCGTTAAAATGCTGAAAACACTTCACCTTAACAATATCTGCCACGGCGATGCAAGTTTGCGGAACTTCTATCTCAACAAATCATCCGGAACCATTGGCACCATAGATCTCGACGGCTGCAAAAAAATATTTGCTCCGCTGAAAAAAAGAGTTTTTGTCCGCGAAGCCGCGAGAGTGATAAGCAGCTGGATGATCCACTCGAACAAAGAAAGCAGCGAAGAGTATGAATATCTCTCCAAGCTGTTTGTCAGTATATACGGCAAAAACAAACTGCCGGAGAAGCTGCTGAAGAGCAAGACAGAAGAATTTCTCCGCAAGACACGCCGTAAATAAACGCGAAGGATTCTGAACATGGATTTCAAAACTATCAAAGATGAGATAATCAAACATCCCGATGGCGGCAAAATGCTCGCCGCCGCATTCACCCACCGCAGTTTTGCTGCAGAAAACAACCTTGATTACGACAACCAGCGTCTTGAGTTTCTCGGTGACGCAGTCATAGAATTGATTTTGAGTGCCTACCTTTTCAAGCTCTATCCCGATGCAAAAGAGGGAGCCATGACAGCAATGCGCTCTGCACTCGTCCGTGAAGAAACCCTCGCCGAGCTCGCCCGCAAACTCAAACTGGGACAGATGCTTAAAGTCGGACGGGGAGAACGCGAACTGCAGGGAAACAAGCGGGATTCCACGCTTGCCGATCTCTTTGAAGCCCTGTTCGGAGCCTGCTACCTTGTATGCGGCTACGAAACGACCGAAAAGATTGTACTTGAACTCTTCAACGAGAACTGCCCCGACCCCGAAAAGGCGTTCCGCAAACTCAATCCCAAAGGAACATTGCAGGAGTTCACACAGGGCAAATGGAACACGACGCCGGTTTACAAAGTTTTGAAAATTTCAGGTCCGCCTCACCTTCCCGACTATGAGGTTGAGGTTTCTGTCAACAACTTTGTCACCCCGGGCCACGGAAACAGCAAACGCGAAGCAGAATCCGACGCTGCCGGCAAACTTTACCGCTTTTTAACCGCACAGCAAAAGTAATTGGAGGAGTGATGAAAAAAATCGCCATTCTCGGAGCAAATCCCGCATGGCAGAAAACACTCTCGTTTTCCGGATTTGCCACAGGTAAAGTAAACCGCGCCGTCTAAGTCGGAGGCCCAAGCGGTCTTAGGAAGACAA
>JAZQTR010000017.1:0-5397 GCA_045630865.1 Victivallaceae bacterium | reverse complement strand
CTCAAGGACTTTCAGGATGTCCCCGGCGGAGTCACCCCTGCCGCCTGCGGCGAAGGAAGACTCGACTGGCACCTGCTTGCTGTCGCGCTCAAGAAGTACAATGGTCCTGCCCTCATCGAGTATGAGCTGACCGGAGATGTCAAAGAAGGAATGGAGCGCAGTCTCAAATTCCTGAAAAAATATGGTTTTTAATCAACACGAACAAGAAGAAAAACGATCATGTCCAAACCCAAAGTAATTTTCATGCCGCATGCGAATATCCAGTATTCGCAGCTTGATCCGAAACGCCGCGCCTGGGTGTGCGAAAACTGCTACCGTCCGCTCTTTGAGCTGGTACGCGACAACGATTACAAAGTAGCATTCGAGGCTTCCGGACGCACCCTCGAAGTTATGGCTGAAGAAGCACCTGCCGTTCTCGCTCTGCTCAAAGAGCTGGTTCAGGCCGGAAAAATCGAAGCCGTTGCCTCCCCCTTCATCCACGTCATGCTCGCCAACGTTCCGCCGGAGATCGGTCTGGACACCCTGAAGCACGGTCTGGATGCCTGGGAGAAATATACCGGAGTCCGTCCGGAAACCGGATGGAACCCCGAGTGCGGCTGGGCTTCTTATCTGCCCGAGATCTACAAAGAGGCCGGTTACAAGAACCTCGTCATGGATGCCGACAGCTTCTTCCTCTCCTTCCCCGAGATCCGCGAAGCCACCGGACTCAAATATGACGTTCAGGGCCACAGCAACAAGAACCACCTCTTCAAAATCGAAGAGTACATCAAGGATAAACCCGAGTACCTCAAGTATCTCACCAATCCTTCTGTTGCCCCCAATGGACTCAAGATGGTCTTCCGCAGCGACTGCATGGCAAACCCCATGCTCTGGTATCTGATGGGAGCCACCGAGGGTTACCGTGAAAAGCCGGTCGATATCAGCGAACTCAAAGAGATGTTCCTCAAGTGGCAGCCCCGCGTTGCCCAGACCGGACAGTTTATCATGCCCTATGCTGAAGATGCCGAGTACATCGGTTCCAGCGCATACTTCTACGTCAAACAGTTCAATCAGGCACGCTTCTTCGAGCCGGAGCCGGATTCGATCACCCGCTTCAAGGCACTCCTTGATATGGCAAAAGAGATCGGATACGAGCTTTCCACTCCTGCCGAAGTCATCGCCAGTGCAAAAGAGATCATCAACAATGATCTTATCGACAACATCGAAAACGGTGCCGCATGGCACGGCGGAACATACAAAGCCTGGGCAAACACCAGCTACTCTCTCATCTTCGATCCGGTCTGCCGGATGGTCTATGACGGTATCTGCGCTGTCCGCAAGGTAACCGGAATGACTCCGGAACTTGACGCTGCTCTCAAGGCGGTCACCAGCGCGTATGTATCCGACTCAAGATGGCCACCGCTGCCGACCACTCCCGGACGCTTCAACGTCCGCGAGAGCCTCGATGACCTCTTTGCCGCCAACAAGCTCATCGGCGAAGCGATGGAAAAATCAGGCATCGGTGCCAAACGCGCCATCTATTCCGCATCTCTTATGGAAACTCAAATCAAACTTATCGAAAAGACTCTGATGGATCAGAAGTATTTCGGTGAATAATCATCCGGGGTGAATTACAAAATGGGACTTCCTCAATGGAACGCAGAGCTGGGCGTCAACGGCGTCTGGCTGAGTATTGAAGAGTGCAAAAAGCACAATATTGAACTCGTTGCGGCGTCGCGTAAAAACGGCAGCCACATGGAGTATCAGATGGGTTGCGTCAACCGGGGGGAGTCCTTTCACCTCGACGGTTTCCGCTGGGTGTATTCCGGATGCGATGACGATTTCGGAAAGTGCGGAAAAGATCTTGCCGCCTACCTCGAAGGCTGGACAATGGCAAGTTTCTGCGGAACCAAGAGATTCGGTGAATGTGATTTCACCAGCGATCCCGGATACACCAAGTTCTGCGTCGGCAGAACTGATGATTATGCGCCCGGAGTACCGAACAAATTCCGGGCGGATAATATGTCCGCCATCCGCGATGCCTCAACCGGCAAAATAATCCTTGCCGGATTCATCACTTCCGCCGACCAGTACGGCTGCTTCAACATCGAATTCGCTGAAGATGGCCTCAAGGTGTGGAACGCCATCAGCTGCGGCGACGGTATCCTCGTGGAAAAAGATGAGGTGATTTCTTCAGAGGTCCTCGCCGTCTTCGAGGGCAGCGATCTCTACCACATGCAGTGCGAATACGCCGACATCTGGGGACGCCGGATGAAAGCGCGTACATCTGCTGAACTGCCGCTCGGCTGGTGTTCCTGGTACTATTATTTCAGCGATGTCACTGAAAATGATGTGCTGACCAATGCAAAATTTCTTGCGGCCAACCGGGATAAATTTCCGGTCAAATATGTCCAGCTTGACGACGGCTATGAACCCGCCCTCGGCGACTGGCTCGATTATGATGACAAATTTCCGAACGGACTTGCCAAACTTGCGGAAAACATCCGCAAAGAGGGTTTTACGCCCGCCCTGTGGGTCGGCCCCTTTATGGCATTCGAGCGTTCCAAGCTTATCAAGGAACATCCGGAGTACTTCATCCACGATAAAAACGGCGAAATCATTCTGCCGATGGGTTGGAGAGGCGGCAAAACCGCTGCCCTCGACGGAACCAATCCCGCGGTCTGCGAACACCTGAAAAAGCTCTTCCGCGCAATCAGGGAAATGGGCTACGATTACGTTAAACTCGACTTTATGATGCTCAGTGCCGGCGTGCCGCACGATGCTGTTTTCCACAATCCCAAGATGACGCGCGCTCAGGCTCTGCGCAGCGCACTTTCAGCCATCAGAGAGGGTTTCGGAGAAGATGGCTTCATCCTCGGATGCACCACCCAGCTCGGTCCGGTGATCGGACTGGTCGACGGCGAACGCATCGGTACAGATATTGCTAAAAAGTGGCAGAATCAGGAACTGACCTATGACGAGGGTTTGAGCATCCCCAACGTCTGCCGCAACATCATCAACCGCACTTACATGCACCGCCGTCTCTGGTTGAGCGACCCCGACACTCTGCTCATCCGCAAGGAGGGAACCACCTACACTCAGGAGGAGTCAAAACTCTGGCTCGAAGCCCTGCGTATGGGCGGAGGCATGCTGCTTTCCGGCGACCGGCTCGACACCCTTGAGCCGGAGCGTCTGGCGTGGACGATCGAAATGTTTTCTGATCCAGACGCCTTTGAAACCAGACCGCTCGACAGCTGGGAGCGCACGGTTCCCGGTGTCTGGCTCGGCATCCGCCGCAAAACCGGAGAACTCCGTCTGGTTATCTTCAACTTTGAGAACGAAGAGTGCACCTTTGATCTCAAGCAGTACAATCTGCCTGAATTCTGCAGTGACCTCGACGGTTCGATGCTGGGCGATACACTCACGGTTCCGCCGCACTGCTGCCGGGTCTATACAGAGGTGATCTGAAAATGGCAAGAGAAACACTCAGCTCACGTCTGGGTTTCCTTGCCCTCGCAGCAGGATGCACGATAGGACTTGGAAATGTATGGCGTTTTCCGTTTGTCACCGGCGAATACGGCGGCGGAGCATTTGTTCTGATCTACCTGGTGTTTCTCGCCATTCTCGGCTATCCAATATTGAATATGGAGCTTGCCATCGGCCGCGCCGGCGGAAGCAATCTCGTCGGCAGCTACCGGAAACTTCCGGCAAAAAACGGCAAATTGTTCGGCAGACTGGGAACACTCTTTTTTGCGGGCAATCTCATACTGCTGATGTACTACTCAACCGTCACCGGCTGGCTCGCCTCGTATCTTCTCGGCTACATTAACGGCTCACTTGCCGCCTGCGCCGGAGCAGAAGCCACAGGAGCCTACTTCAACTCTCTTATAAGCAATCCTGCGGCAAGCCTCACGGCAATGGCCGTTGTAACTGTCGCATCTGCCATAATCTGCGCCTGCGGACTGCAGGCCGGTGTGGAAAAATGCGTAAAGACGATGATGGCTCTGCTGTTTATCATTATGATAATCCTTGCCATGCGCTGCGGCTTCCTTCCGGGAGCGGGAAAAGCGTTGAAGTTCTATCTGCTTCCGGATTTTTCAAGAGCCTTTGAAAAAGGCATCGGAAATGTCCTGTATGCCGCCATGGGACAGGCGTTCTTCACTTTGAGTGTCGGTATCGGCAGTATGGCAATATTCGGCAGTTATATCGGCAAAGAACGCTCTCTTGCCGGCGAAAGTGCCGTTATCATCAGTTTGGATACCACTGTTGCACTGCTTTCCGGACTGATTATTTTCCCCGTCTGCTTCTCTTACGGCGTAAGCGTAGATCAGGGACCGGGACTGGTATTCGTCAGCCTGCCCAATATTTTCAACACGATGCCGCTGCCCCGGGTAACAGGAACTGTATTTTTCCTGTTCCTGCTGCTTGCCGCGATGACCACTGTGATCGCTGTCATCGAGAATCTTGCGGCGTTTCTCATTGATGAATTCTCTTTCACCCGCCGCCGTGCCTCGCTTACTGCCGGAGCAGCGGTCGCAGTTCTTTCAATTCCCTGCGCTCTCGGATTCGGCGTCTGGAAATCCATTCAGCCGCTCGGCAAAGGCAGCTGTATCCTCGACCTTGAAGATTTTATCGTGAGCCAGAATCTTCTGCCGCTCGGCGCACTCTTTGTCTGGTATTTCTGCCTTTCAAAAAGAGCCTGGGGCTGGAAGAACTTCATTACCGAAGCTGACAGCGGCAAAGGTATGCGTTTCCCGGTCAAAAGTTATTTCTACATCAAATACATCCTGCCGATACTGATAATCGCTGTCTTTATCGCCGGATACGTCCAGCAGTTTGATTTGATAAATAAAATAACCTCTCTGTTCAAATAAAAAGGCACTTGCGGTATGATCGACTTTGATGCAAAATTTCCCCGCTACGACTATCCTTCAATGGTTCCCATCTGGTGTCTTACTCCGGGAACTGACAATACGATCCACCGTTTTTTTGACACCAAACCCCTGAGTCCATCCGGACGTTACCTTGCCGTTTTTCAGCTTCCTGACCGGGATGACTTTCCCCGTCCGGGTGACCGCGGCAACATCGTACTTGTTGACCTTGAAACCGGAGAGGAAAAAGTCATCTGGCAAACCGCCGGATGGGAATTCCAGCTCGGAGCAAACATCAACTGGGGATGCACTGACCACGAGCTGTATTTCAATGATGTCGATACCTCCACCTGGGATGCTTTTGCAATAAAACTTGATCCTTTAACAGGAAATTACCGCAAACTCGGCAATACAATTTACCACATCTCTCCGGATGGCAAACATATAATTTCCAGCAACCTCAAATCCACCCGCCGCACACAGGGCGGCTACGGAGTGGTCGTTCCTGACGACAAAGTAAGTCGGAGGCCAAGCGGTCTTAGGAAGA
>JAZQTR010000016.1:0-5781 GCA_045630865.1 Victivallaceae bacterium | reverse complement strand
CTTGCCTTTGCTCCGGTCGATTACCGTGAAGATGCCCCGGCTGACGAGTGGTCAGGCGACATCGGCTGCGGAGCGCAGTATTTCTCACAGCAGGCGGTCGCCCGTCTGGCTCCGGCGGCAGGACTTGATTATCCTGCTGATATGCCTTTCCCCAAACGCCTTGAGGCTGTGCAGGCTCTGATGGCTGATGGTGATGAGCGTGCGGCAAAGATCTACCGCACCATCGGAACCTGCTTCGGATATGCCATCGCCCATTATGCCGACTTCTACGAGATCAAAAATCTGCTCATCCTCGGACGCGTCAGCTCCGGCAAGGGCGGTGAGATCATCATCGAAGAGGCGAAGAAAGTTCTGGCTGCGGAGTTTCCGGCTCTGGCTGAAAGCATCACTTTCCGTATTCCCGATGAGAAGTTCAAACGCCACGGACAGGCGGTCATCGCTGCCAGTCTGCCCACCATCAAGTAAGGAGCTGTAAAAATGTCGCTTCTTTTCAAAAATTGTTACCTGGTCACGCCGGGATTCGAGCATGAAGATATGTCTGTGCTGGTCGAAAACGGCAGGATCGCCCGTATTTTCGCCCCCGGAGATGCCCTTCCTGAAGGAGTCGAAACCAAAGAGTGTTTCAACGCTCTGCTGATGCCGGGATTTGTCGATATCCACTGTCACGGCAGAAGCGGATTCGACTTCTGTGACGGCAGTGTGGAGGCGATTTCCACCATCGCCCGCAACAAAGTTGCTGAAGGTGTCACCACTTTGCTGCCCACGACGCTCACCGTCAGCGAGGAGCAGCTTTCAGCCGCACTCAAGAGCGCAGCTGATTATGCGGCAAGTCCGGAGTACTCCAAAGGCTGTAAGCTTCCCGGAGTCCACCTCGAGGGACCCTATATCAACAGCAAGCTTATCGGCGCCCAGAATCCGGCATTTGTCCGTCTTCCGGATATTGAGGAAGTCAAGCGTCTCAACGCCATCTATCCGGTCAAAAAGGTCTCTTTCGCCCCCGAGGTCGAAGGCGGAGCCGTCTTTGCCTCCGAGCTTCTGGCGATGGGAATCACCCCTTCCGCAGTTCACACCAACGCAACCTACGCCGAGTTCACTGCCGCCTATGACCGCGGACTGCGCAACTTGAGTCACTTCTGCAATCAGATGACTGCGCTCCACCACCGTGATATCGGTATGGTCGGTGCCGGACTGCTCAACAGCGATGTCTATATCGAGTTCATCTGCGATAAACTGCACATTTGTCCCGATATGATCAGTCTGGTCTTTGCACTCAAGGATATCCGCCACATCCAGCTTATTTCCGACGCCATGCGCGCCTCCGGAATGCCCGATGGCGAGTATGACCTCGGCGGCATGCAGACCTTCGTCAAAGAGGGTGCGGCACGTCTTGCCAACGGAGCTCTTGCCGGAAGCACGCTCCAGATCTGCGATGCGCTCAAAAACGTCTTTGAGATCACCGGATTTGATTTGTGCGAACTGGTGAGAACCACCTCCGACAATCAGGCGCAGACACTCCGTCTTGATGGTATCGGCCGGATTGAGCCGGGATACTGTGCTGACATTGTTCTGCTCGATGAAGACTTCAAGGTGCTTGAAACTTATGTTGACGGCAATCTGGTCTACTCAGCCGACTGAGTGCTGAGAGTATAAAAAATCCGGTTGGAGTTTTTCCAGCCGGATTTTTTTTGTCATCTTCCGGGGTGTTCCTGAAAGATAAGCAGGATGTTGCCGGGAGCGAAATCGAGTTCGAAGAACTCTCTTTCCGCCTCGTTGAGCGTTGCCTGCCACCAGAAGTCGAGCTGAAGATCGTTCAGGGGATACTTCAAGTTGCGGGAGCTTACCTTTACTTGAGGTGTGAGGGCGATGATAGAGATCTGCTGTCCCAGAACTGAGGGGAGGCGGCAGGATGAACTTACTGCAAAAAAGGTTCCGTAGTTGGTGACTATCCTGATGTCAGAGATCTCTTTCGCGTAATTTGCCAGCAGCGAGAGGTTTCCGAGAGTGTGGTCTTCACGTTTGCCGGTGGCTCCGAGAATGCAGATATTGCTCCAGTTCTGACTGCGGCAGAAGTTGAACGCCTTGGTGAGGTCGTTGGTCTCCTGCTCTTTTACGCGGATGAGGCGGTCGGAAAATCTGGCTTTGAGCTCGTCCTGAAGGCTGTCGAGGTCTCCGACGATAAAATCTGGTTCAAGTCCGATTTTCACCAGAGAGGCGGCGGCTCCGTCACAACAGATGATCCGGTGCGCGCTTTTCAATATGGAAACAGGCTCTTCTCTGACCGGAAAATCGCCGTCTGCAAGTATCACTGTTAGTTTATCCGGCATTTTTTATCTCCTTCCGCCACTGGAAATAGAAGATTATTCCATTGACAAGGCTCAATATCCACATGACGAGCATCGCCGCTGATTTTCCGTCGATCTGAAATACTTTCAGCCACATTATTGCAGATACCGCATTGACTATTGTCCAGAGCAGCCACTGATCCGAACAGCGTTTGACGGTAAGCACCATGGCGGTCACCGAGAGTATTGTAGTCGTGCTGTCGACAAACGGTTGGACATCGCCCATTTTTTTCAGGATGATGCCGTAGATGATGATTCCTGAAACCGAAAGGAGCAAGGCGATGATCCTGCCTTTCAAAGTGAGGCTGGTTTTGCGGATGATATTGGATTGCCCGAGATTGCGTTTCCAGAAGAATATTCCTGAAAACATCATCGGCAGATACCATCCCCAGTTGAGCATGACTTCGCCGTAGAGTTTGCTCTTGTACGATATCCAGCCGTAGAGGATGGTGTTTACGATTCCGGCAGCATAGCAGCTTACTTTGCCTTTGCCTGCGAGCAGGGTGTAGCAGATGGCGGTGACGGCGGCGGCTATTCCTGTAAGGTTGTCGCCGAGGACGATGGAAACCGCGACAGTGGTGCTGATGCAGAATATAAACCAGATGACTTCAGCGCGTTTCCAGCCTTCGAGCTCACCGGAGATAAAATTTTTTATTTTTTCAAACATCTGTTTTGTTTCCTGATGGTTTTCCCGGATATAATATAGTGCCGGAATAGGTAAAATGGAAGCGGAAAACGGCTTATCCTTCCATAATATGCAGACTTCTGATATTCCGGTCGCGTATATGCGAGGTTATCTCAAGTGCGGCAGGTTCAAGATACGGATCATCTGAAACCGTCGCAAGTCCCTGCGCTGACAACTCTTTCTGTATCCGGAAACATATATCGCTGATGATTTTGCACTTTTCCATTTCCGGAGCTTCTTTCGTAAGCAGGTACTCAAGTTTATCTGCGATGCCGCTGTAATTATCCAGCTGGCGCAGGGCGCGGAACATCCACTTGTAGTATGGAGCAAATTTGAAATTGAGCAGAAATATCATCGAAACCGTATTTCTGGCGAATTCCGCCAGAGCAAGTGCCGCCGCTCCCGGCTCATGGTGGTCAAGGCAGCGCGGATAATTGTACTGACCGCTCTGCGCCATCATTACGGCACGGGAGGCAAGCTTTTTCAGCCGCACATCTTCAGGCATACCATAGAGGATGTCTTCCCGTATTTTTGTGAACACACCGGAGTCATCGCGGAAAACTCTGCCGTTGACAGCTTCAGCAAAGGCGTGTTCCGGAGTGTAGAGCCACTCCTGCCAGGTGCGCGGAGCTGTCGGAAGACCGATATGGTGCATGAAAAAATCGTCGATTATCAACACTTTCCGTTCATTGTCTCCGAATAGACTTGAGGCAGAACCGGTTCCGGAACTTCCCGACTCTTTCAGCAGTTTTGTGTAGGCCCTGGTTAGTTCGAAACCATATTTTTCTTCATCATCCGCAGTTATCCAGATGGTACAGCCGCATGAGCTGTCGTGGTCACGGGAAATCTCATCATCGAAACCGAAGCACTCCGAACCTCTTCCGGCGATACCGATGGCAAGGCGCGGCAGCAGCTCCGGAAAATCTCTTTCCAACACCGGCAGCAGTTTTTCGAGATACCAGTTGTAAGATTCAGTTATTGCCTGCATAGAACTGATCCGCACGGAAATTGAGTTCGCCGGCAGCTTCCGGTCTGCCGAGAACAGTGAACGCAGAGGCACATTTTCTGCAGGTGTGGGCGTAGTATCCGTCTCTGACGGCTTCGGGAGAGTCGAAACACTCCATTGCACAATCAAGGCAAACGGCAATTGAGTCGTCATCCGGGCCATTCCTGTGATAGAGCTGTGCAAGGTTGACGTAAGTGACGGCAAGATCCATCCAGTTGAGGTTCGCCTGCAGGATATCCAGTGCCATAAGGTAGTATTTTTCAGCTTTGTCTGCCGCGCCTGTGTCGGCATAAGCTGACGCCATATTGTTGTACAAACCGGCAAAGCGGTTGTCGGATGGATCGAGATTTTCGCTGTAACAGCGGCAGGCTTCGATGTAGCTCTTGAGGGATTCTTCCGGAAAACCGAATGCCTGAAGCGCGGTAGCACCGTTGATGAGGATAGTTCCTGCGCTGACAGTTCCCTCAATACCCAGTTTGGCGATGAGCAGATAGCCCCGTTTTACAGCTTCGAGACCGCGTGCGGGGTCGTTGGACATCCGGTAGTGTCCCATAAGCTCGCTCAAAATGGTAAGTTCCGCCTCTGAGTCGCCGAGTTCAGCAGCCTTGTCGAGCCACTTGCGCAGGTGTTCGCCTGCGGCAGGCAAATCTTCGGAATTGAACAGCCGGTCGCATTCGGCAATAACATCTTTGACTGGAATCTTTCCGGAGTTTTTTTTGATATTTCCCGGCGTTCCCGGACGTCTCAACGGGCACGCAGGTTCAAGATAATCTTCAGCTTCAAGAAACATAATATCTCCATACAGGTATTTTTGCTATACAATACCACAAAAGAGATGTTTTGTCAACCGTCTTTTGAGGTCAGAAACCGAGAAGTTCGAGGACAACAGAGGCATATACCCTGTGACCGTAGTCATTCGGATGGTTAACTCCGTTGCCTGTGAGGTCAAAGAACCCTTTGCGTTCCAGCAGTTTGAGCCAGACTTTCTGGACGTCGGCAAGGGCGATATTTTCCGCTTTTTTTGCGACGTACTCCCTGAAAGCTTTCCCATACACAAGGTCATTGCCGGGAACGGTGAATTTCCACTCCGGATTTCCGGTCATGGGGGCTACGATGATGTACTCTGTTTCCGGAGATACTTTGGTGTTTTCGCTGATTATCCAGTCCATCTCTTCAAAGAAGTCCGCGACGGGAGTATTGGCGTAGTTGTTCATCCCATAGGCGATGACCATAAGGTCAGGTTTGTCGTCGATCCACTTCTCTCTTATTGAGCGGCTGTAGTTGATTCCTTTGCCGCCCAGAGAGTGATTGATGAACTGGTGTTCTCCCGGCAGTGCGGCGCAGACCTGCTCCATGTAGAGAGGAGCAAACGGCGGAGTGCCGGTGAATTTTGTCGAATTGTAACCCTCGCTTATGCTGTCTCCGTGCAGAGTTATTTTGAGAGAACATCTGTTGGCAAGTTTGCTTTTGACTTCCGGCAGCCGGTCACTCTGCCTGTCGAGTTCCGGATTGAAATCGTTTTCGGTTGTGGTGTAGGTTACTTCGACCTGATTGAGGGCAAAAAAATTCTCGTTGTTGAAGAGAAGAAAGCCGCCGTTAACCGCGTTTCTGATGGCGTTGGCATTTTTTTTCGGATGGATACGCAGATTTTCAGTCGGATATGCAACGGAGTGTGGAATGAACGGTATGGCAGAATTTTCCGTCAGGCGTATGATGTTTGTGCCGGGGGTGTATGAAGTCGGATCGTA
>JAZQTR010000015.1:0-2795 GCA_045630865.1 Victivallaceae bacterium | reverse complement strand
ACCGGGAGGCGCAAAACGAGATATAATATAGCATCCGGTTTTGCTTCTGTCAAGCAGAATTTTTAATTTTCTTTCAATTTTTTATTCAGCCCGGTTCAAACTCTCATCCCGTGAGAGGCGAACAGGGACATAATATAGCACCCAACCAAAACTTGTCAAGCAGTTTTTTGATATTTTCTGAACTTTTTTTGCGCTTTTCTGCGTGTTTTCAAGAAAACAACCTCAAAAAGCCCCCCTGCCCTGCCACAAAAAACCGAATACTTACTACAAACACCCCCTCAAAATACCCCTCAGTCGACTGTTATTTCGCGGAGCTTCGCCTCGATTTCGCGGGTATAACGCTCCAATCCATCACTGTCAAGGTCTGCAGGAATATTAAATGGGCCGCGCATTACGACGGTGAGTTTCGCACCGGGCTTGGGAACCTGAAAACCATCCCAGCTCTTGAACTGCCAGTACTTCGATGCATTTATCGACACAAGAACCAGCGGCTTGCCGGTAATACTTGCAAGCTGAACCGGTCCACGCTTCATAGTATACCTGGGTCCGCGAGGGCCATCCGGAGTAAACGCGACATGTTTTCCATTGCGGATAGCCCGGATTGCTTCGCGCTGCGCATTGGCTCCGCCGCGTGAACTTGAACCGCGCAGACAGCCGAGACCGAAAAACGAAACCAGATCAGAAATATACTGTCCGTCACGGGACGCACTTATCACCGCCATTGTATTTCTGCCCAATCCCTTTTCGAATGCGCAGGGAAAATAAAACAGGCGGTTATGCCACGCAAGACCGATCATCTGGTACTGCGCATTGAATATATCATTGGGATCATCCAGTTTCCGGCGCATGGTACAATAATAAAAGAAACGTATGATCTGCGCCGGAAGCCAGTATATCCAGCGGGGAAACTTCTTTATATTGCGGAATTTTTTCTTCAGGTAACTCACTTTTTCTTCACTCCTCTTTTGGCACAAACACCGGCCAGCACACATTCAGTACATTTTGGACTTGCAGCAGAACAAACCCTTCTGCCGTGCTGGATTATCAAATGCGAAAAATTTGTCCACAATGAATCCGGTACAACCTCGCAGACTTCCCGCTCAATTACTTCCGGATTTTGCGATTTTGTTGCACCCAAACGGTTCAACACCCGCCTGACGTGCGTATCAACAGGAAACCCAGGAATCCCGAATGCATTGCCGAGAACAACATTGGCACTTTTTCTTCCGATTCCGGCAAGCATCGTCAACTCTTCCATCGTTTGCGGAACAACTCCGCCGAATGAGTCAACAATCATCCGGCTGGCAAGCAGAATGTTTTTGCTCTTTGCCTGCGACAATCCGCAGGGGTGGATTATTTCCTCTATCTTTTCCTGCGGAAGTTTTATCATCGATTCCGCATCCGGCGCAACAGCGAACAGCTTTTCTGTCACCTGATTCACTCGGTCGTCGCGGCACTGCGCCGAAAGCATAACCGCTATCAGCAACTGATAGGCATCCCGATGCACCAGCGGACAGCCGCACTCGCCAAAAACGCCATACAGTTTATCGTGTATATACTGAAGCTTTTCACTGCGCTTCATTTATCTGCTCCATATCTATATATATTGTATATAATAAAACATCCCGGACACTATATATTATAGAATATACATCCGGGATGCTGTTTTTTCCACAATGGACGGAAATTTTATTGCCGCCAGCCTGATATCAGTTGACGTTGGGACAATCAGGATAACGGGGACTCAGCCAGTTGACCTGGGCATCATTGCTGTGAGTATTGATGACAGGAGCAGCAATCGACTTTGCATGTCCGTCAACAAAGGAGGTGTTGATACGGAAATTATGACGGGCAGATATATAGCCGACGCCGACATCCTCACCCCAACTGTTTATGTCAGAAAGCATATCAGCATCCGTGACATACTGCGCAGCTTTGGCGATATAGGGTTTCTGACTATAACTGTCACGCCTGCTGGTTCCGTCAAGTATCCAAGGGTGCTGAGAGGGAGATCTGCGCGGCGGATGACCTTTATAAGATGGGAGTTTGCCAAAATCATTGATATGAAGCCAGTTGGTTTGAGCTGCGCAGTTATAGTTTCCGCCGCCGACGCCTGAACTCATAACATAAGAGCCGCGCGCCTTGAATGACGTATTGTTTGCAGCAGACATTCTGGTATCTGAATCAGAAGGACAGATATACACGCCATTAGAAGAATCCACCGTAGTAGACAAATATTTGAGAAAAGGAATTTTATTGCTTGTACCGCCGCATTTGCCTTTGCCGCTGGAGAGATACGCCATCCAGCTTCCTTTGAGTCCCCACTCCCCTCCTGCAATGCAGCCGGGGAAGCGTCCCATTACATCAGAACCCTTTCCATTGGCTTCGCTGCGCCACGCATAGGCTGTTCTCGGCAGCCATCCGTTGAAGTCGTCAGCATACCCCTGACATCCGAGAGCGATCTGCTTGACGTTATTAAGACAGGCACCGGAGCGTCCACGCTCGCGTGCGGATGAAAGAGCAGGCATCAAAATGGCAGCAAGAATTGCAATAATAGCGATTACAACCAACAGTTCAATAAGGGTGAAGCCGGAAGCTTTCACCGACTGCAGACGGGGTACACTTTTCATTCTATTTCCCTTGTACAAAAAACATTAATATTATAGTATAAAGTACAACAACGTATAATATAGCATCATATCTTACTTTTGCAAACCTCAAAAAAAACTTGAATTTCAAAGCATACCGGGCTATTTTATCTTGACGGACACAACACAGGGGGATAACAAACAATG
>JAZQTR010000014.1:0-13916 GCA_045630865.1 Victivallaceae bacterium | reverse complement strand
ACTCACTCCTCACCGCGAAACCGGACGTATCCATCCGCAGGCAAAAAAACTGCGTCTGGTCATCAACGCCAGAGGCGTCAAACACCCCATCGGTGCCGATGGTCTGCCGGCAAAAGATCCGAATGCATTTCTGCCCCGGTTTGAGATCAGCCATCTCTCGGCGAGAGCCGCTGAACAGCTGCCGTTCCCGAAATACCGTGATGAATTCTTCTGCGATGGTGTCTCCGGTGAAAAAGGCGACTACGCTTTTGACACCACCAAAGGCAAGACCGGCAAGGCATTCTTCTTCGCCACCCACTCACAGGCCTGCTGGGCAGAGGGAAAGACCATCACCGATCCCCAAGAACTCTTCTACCCCGCCGGAAACGGAACTGTTGAAGCCTACTTCTATCCGGTCAAAAACGAGCGTAAGTCAAACAAGAACTTCTATGTTCTCTTTTCCGCCGACCCCGCTCCCTTCGTCGGAATCATGAGTGCCAGAGGCGGCAACACAAATCCCTGCCTCTCGATCAAATATTATCCCCAAAAACAAAAGGCTCTGCTCGAATTTCAGGACTACACCAGAAAAGTCTACAAAAAAGAGTTCAGCTGCACCATTGCTTATAACAGTTGGAGCCACATCGCCGTTCAGTGGAGCAATGAAAAAGGCATGCAGGTTTTCATCAACGGAAAGATCACTTTTGAAGACAGCAACTTCAAGTTCACTCCTGTTGATGTAACTTCTGATATGATCCGCAACGCCAAAGAGGGATACCAGAAAACCGGTAACGAGTACATCGCCTCACAGTTCTCACTGGGCAACACCCGTTACACTGTCCGCAGCAACAAGGTCGGCCACGGAGTTCCCCACTTCAATGGCAAAATCGATTTGCTCCGCATATCCTCTGTCACCCGCTATGACGGTGACTTCACCCCCGCAAAGAAATTCGAGGTCGACAAAGATACCCGCGCCCTCTTTGACTTCAACCGCAGCTTCGACGGAAAGACTTCTGATGGACTTCAGGTCATCTCCGGCTCCGTAATGGCTGAAGTTTCCCGTATCGAGGATAAACTTGACGTCAACGGCAAGGTCATCGACTACAATCCGCCAGCCATCATCGACAGCGCGCACCCCTTCAAGGTTCTGGATAAACGCAACTACACCAATCTGCCCGAAAAAGAGGATTTCGCAGCTGCCCGCAAGACTGAACAGCTCAAATTCAAATTCAGCGGAAACACCAAAAAGACGATCAATGTTGATGAGACTGTCTACATGGACTACCTCGAATACAAAAACGTCGGCAAAAAAGATGTGATCCACCCCTTCATCCGCCGCGACTGCGAAATCGACCCCCGCAGCTTCGGTGATGTCAGAAGATCAATGAACACGGAGAGCAACTCTGCAAGAACCCGCACTGACCGGATCTTCCAGTTCATGCTCTCTTCAAGCGACTACTATATGAGCTATCAGGCGCGCTTCACTCCCGGCAGCGACAAACCACACTACGCCTGCTATGACGCGCTTCTCATGCTCAACGCCTACTGCGGATTTGAGTGCGGCCCGCTCAACAGCATGACCGCCAATATGTTCGCCTGCGCCGGAGACATTCCTGCCAGCCAGACCGGCGGCTACGGACACAGCTTCCAGCAGGCTTGGGTCGATGGAAAGAGCAACCTCTACGACCTTTCCGCCCAGAAGTTCTTCACTGCGTTCAACAACACTGAACCCGCCAGCCTCGGAGATGTCGAGCTTGAGCCGGGAATCCAGAACCGCGTCGATGGCAACAGCGATCACTTCATCCGTATCGGAACCCGCAGATACGTCGCCAACGAGCCCGCTTTTATCGAGCGCGTGGCGATGACCATCCGTCCGGGAGAATCATTGCGCATGTGGTACATGAACGACGGCAGAAGCAACACTCTGCAGTGGATCACTCCAGGCAGACTGAACAATTTCCAAAAGCCCTACGCCCGGGATGTCACCAAGCTGGTCAACGCCAAACCGAACCGTTTCCCGGTTTCCGAGGTCGACAGCTTCTTCCCCGAATTCGGAAGTGCCTACCTCAAATTCAACGCCAAACCCTCCGCTTACGCCAAAAACTTCACCATGGTCAAGCCTGACAGCTTCTGCTACAAGGTATTCACCTGCTATCCGATCGTCTGCGCCGAATACAGCGCAAAGAAAGCTGACGGCACTTTCGCCAAGCTGGAAATTTCCACTGATCGCGGCAAAACTTTCCGTGATCTGAAGCTGGATAAAGATGGTGTCACCCGTCCGTTCTATCCGGTCTGTGCCAGACGTGAGTACCTCATCCGGGTCAAGGCTCCGATGAACAGCATCACGAACTTCTCGGCGATGACCCAGATGATGACCAACGTCCGCGTGATGACCTGCAAACTTGCCAAGGGTGAGAACAAGCTCATCTACACTGCCGAAAACGATACTCCTGTCGAAATCACCATGCAGTACCGCAAGTACGCAAAGGATATCGAGATCAAAGGAGCGATCCTCTCCGGAGCTGCCAAGGGCTGGGAGCGCATCAACACCGTCCTCACTCCGGGTGAAACCAAGACTTTTGAAATCAGCGGAGCTTCCGCTTCCGCCAGAGTCGAGACCACCGGCAAGCTGAAAGCCGCACTGAAGAATGGAAAACTCACCATCACTTCCGCAAAGGGCAATTACAAGAGCGTCGAAGGTGTCACCATCATCGACGGAGATGCCGAAAAGCAGATGATCGTCGTCGTTGCCCCGGGAATCGAGCTGGTGATGGCAGATAAGATCACTCCTCTCAATGGTGCCAAACTCGGAGGCAGCTATCAGAAAACTGTCGATTTCGCCGGACACAACTCCAAAATCAAGATCAACTTTGCCAAACAGAAAGCCGCCGGCAAATACACCATCTGGATCTGCCGCCGTATGTCGATCGATCCGGCCTGGACCAGAGTCCACATCGATCTGCCCCAGGGAGGCTCAACCGAGATCTTCCGTCACTGGAGCTGCAGCAACGAGTTCTACAAATCCCGTTACTACGGCAAGGATGGACGCGGCAGATACACCTGGGATTACCCCTGTGATCCGGCGATCCGTTATCCCTTCCAGCAGATCCATGTGCTGGACATCACCAAACCCTTCTCTTCGGTCAACTTCCGCTACGACAATCCGTCGAAGGAGCTGACTGAAGTCGCGGCAGTGATGATCATGCCCGATCCCGGAAGAGACTTCAGCAACGAGCTTGCCAGAGCACTGCGCAGCGTCAACAACAATCAGCTGTACGTTACTGAAAAGAACAAATAATCTTTCCTTTTCCAGAGGCGGAAGAGAGTTGCAAATTCTCTTCCGCCTTTTTTTTGCTTGACAATTAACCGGAAACAGGCTATTTTATCTCTGAACGCTGAATTTTTATTTTTGCAAAGAGGTATGGTATGAAAAAAACAACTGCTGTTCTTCTCTCACTTGCTTCCGGTGCAGCTCTGCTTGCCGGAACACCGAAAGAGATGCGTCTTGAGTGGAGTCCAACGTGGAAATCCGGAACCGTCTACGAAGTTGAAATAGATCGCGGAAGGCTGCATAAATCCGCCGGCATCAACCCCAATTACGGCTTCAAAGTATTTGCCGAAAAAGAGGGTAAAAAGATTCCGCTCGCTGTCACGCACTATGCCGGCAAAAGCAAGGACAGCATCTCTTTGAGGTTCGATGTTCCGGAAGGAATCGGCGGCCTGCTCTGCACCACGGGTGAAAAAAACGTCAAAATCGCCAACGCACTCACCGAAAACAACTTTTTTGCCGGAGCTTTTGACAAAGATAACTTAAAAAAATGGCGCAGACCAAAGGGAGTTAAACTGTCTGCAACTTCCAACGGTATTCTGTTGGAGTCAACAACACACAACCTCCAGATCGTGCGTTACTCCGCCGCCGTCCCGGTTGAGTTTGCCGGTATGCCGGTCAAATTTGAGCTTGACGTCAAAAGTCTTGCCGGGATGACCTGGTCAAACAAAATCAACATCATCCAGCGCGGAGCAAACGGCAGAGAGTTGAGCGAAAACGTTGTTGATCCCCGCAGCATCAGCCACATGCGTCCGCCGCAGGTGCTGTCGCAGTACAGAACAGAGGGACGTCTGCGTCCTGACGCCAAAACTGTCGAGATCGTACTTTCTCTCAACTCCAACAGCTACAAGCTCGACAACCATGGCCTGCCCTGCAAAGATGCCTCGGCTCTTCTGCCGCGTCTGGAAATCAGCCGTCTGGTAATGCGTGCAGCGGAAATGATACCCTTCCCCGGTTACAACGATGATTTCTTTACTGATGGTGTTTCCGGAAACAAAAACGACCTCGCTCTCGAACTCAAGGATGGACGCACCTTTTTCTATCAAACCCGTTCCACCGCCGCATGGGGCGGAACCGGCAAGGAGATCACCGATCCGGCAGAGATCCTCTACCCTGCCGGTGACGCGACCATCGAAGCCTGGATCAAACCCAAATGGCGCGCCGCCAGCTCCGGTATATATACTATCTTCAACGCCTGTCACCACCTCTCAAGAAATTATGACAGAAAAACCATGTCACGCGACAGAAACAACGTCTTTGACATGACCTATGTTCCCAAAAGCAAAATGATGGGCGTAAGCTACATCGACTGGACGGGCAAAAAATATATCAAGGCGTTCAAAGCGGAAATCCCCCGCCGCAGATTTGTCCACATCGCTGTTCAGTGGAGCAAGGCAGCCGGAATGCAGATATTCATTGACGGCAAAAAGGTTTTCGATGATCCGGAATTCAAATTCACTGCCGTCGATGTGGCAAAGGACAGCTACCCCAACCACCGCAGTCCCATGCAGTTCACTGTCGGTCAGAAAGGTCTTGAAGCACGCAACAACCTCATCGATATCGAAAGACGCGGCAAACGCTACCCGATGCTCAAAGCATCTCTCGATCTTCTGCGCCTCTCATCGGTCAAACGCTATGACGGCAACTTTACTCCGGCAAAGGATTTCACCGTCGACAGCGAGACCCGCGCCCTCTTCAAGTTCGACCGCACCTTTGACGGAACCACCAGTGCCGGACTTAAATTCATTCCCGGAAGCTGTCACGCCGATATCGGACGCTTCAATAACTTCATCAGGCTCGACGGCAAAAAATACGACTACTATCCGGCAAAAATGCAGGATGATGTCGACCCCGCCAAAGTTCTCCGTGCCAACAACTATCCCGTCATGCCCAAACCGGCGGACTTCAATGCGGCACGCAAAACTGAACGCCTGAATTTCTCACTTACTCCGGGAAAAACGAAGGATATTACCATCGACACCCAAGTCCACATGGACTACGTTGAAATCGCCAATAACAGCGATACCGTTCTGGAGCTTCCGCTGCTCATCCGCGACGGTGAAATCGACGCCAGAAGTTTCGGAGATATCCGTGAGAGCCTGAAACTCGATCAGCTGCCGGAAAAAGAGCGCATCAACAAAATCTTCCAGTTCCTGCTCTCTTCCAGCAACTACTTCATGAACCATCAGGCAACATTCATCCCCGGAACCGACACCCAGCACAACGTCGAATATCAGGCACTGATGATGCTCAACGGATACTGCGGATTCGAGTGCGGCCCGATGAACAACCTCTCGGCTACGCTCTTTTCTACTGCAGGATATTGCCCTGCCACCCAGACTTCAGGTTACGGACACAGCTTCCAGCAGGTGTTTTACGATGGAAGCAACCGCCTCTACGACCTTTCCAACGAAACGTTCTTCCCCTCCTTCAAGAACGATCAGGTGGCGAGCCTCGAAGAGAGCGAATACGATGTCGGCATCTACAAGCGTATCGGACGACGCAGCGACCACTTCATCCGCCTCGGCACCCGCGGACACAGCGTGCAGGTTCCGGCATACCAGCCCAAAGTCGGCTACAACCTCAATCCCGGGGAAAAATTCCGCTACTACTTCTACAATAACGGAATGGTCAACGATCTTCAGAGTACAACTCCGTCACACGTCAACTTTGAGAATGTTCCGATGGCAGTCAACTACGCAAAAGAGACCCACGCCCAGGGAACCAGACAGCCTATCTACCGTGTTGACCGCTTCTTCCCGCACTACGCCAACGGATTCCTGACCTTCAAGGGCAAGCCGGAAGAGAAAAATCCGGCGTTCCAGATGGTCAAACCAGACAGTTTCTGCTACAGTGTGGTCACCAGCTACCCCATCGTCTACGGTGAGTACAGCGCAAAACTTGCCGACGGCTCATTTGCCAAACTTGAGATATCAACTGACCGCGGCAAAAGTTTCCGTCCGCTTGCAATGGATAACGACGGAACAGCCAGACCGGTCTATGCCGTCCGTGCCAGAAGAGAGTACCTTGTCAGAGTCAATGCCCCCATCGCCAAAGTTGCCGCTTTCAACGCTTCGACCGAAGTTATGATGAATCCCCGTCTGCTTACCTCAAAACTGCAGAAGGGCGGCAATCAGCTGCTCTTCAAGGCGGTAAAAGGCGGCAAGGCGGAGTTCACACTCCAGTACCGCAGCGATGTCAAAGAGGTGAAACTCAACAACGTCTACTACAGCGGAGTCATCCCCGGAAGTGAAGTTACTTTCTGCGCCATTGAACCCGGCAGAAGCACTGTCATAGAAACCGCCAATCTTTCAGACAAGGCTGCCGTGACAGCTGATTCTCCGCTCTCCGTCAAACTTGAAAACGGAAAACTCACCATCTCCGCTCCGGCAGAAACCAAATCCGGCTACCGTCAGGTCACAATCACTGACGGAAAGGCTCAACGTTTCATCACCGTTCTCACAACTCCCGGAGTCCGCATCTCCGGAAAAGTCGCCGCTCTCAACAATGCAAAAAATGCCGCTCCGGGCAAAGATCTCATCCAGAGCTGCGCAGTTCTTCAGGACTTCCACTCATCCTGCCGCGTGAGCTTCGATGAAGAGATACCTGCCGGAAAATACTACGTCTATACTCTGCGCCGGATGGACACCGCTCCCGCCGGATGCCGCTACGAAATGCTCCTGCCCGACGGCAAGTGGTGCAGAGCCGGACAGTCAGGCACTACTGCATTCGACTTCTATGACACCGCCATCGGCGACGGAAGAGCCAACTTCAAGTGGGATTATCCGGTCAAATACCGTTATCCCTACCACAAGGCTGATGAAGTTGTCTTTACCAAACCGGCAAAAAGCATAGATCTGCGGATAACAGGAAAAGCCCAAGTCATTACCGAAGTTGCGGCAATGATGCTCATTCCGGCAGGCGACAACGATCTGCTGAACGATACCATCAAGATCCTGAACGGATACAACTGCAATCCGTTCCTGGTGAACAAAAACAACGCGAAGTGAGCGTTTTCTCTTAAAAGGCGGCCTGTGCCGCCTTTTTTTGTTTGACATTGAAGAACCTGTAATGTATTGTATGTCAAACACTGTTTTTTCAGCAACAAACTACCGGGGAATTTATGAAAAAGTTTTATGTTATGCTGGCAGCGGCAGCCGCACTGACTTCCGCTTACGGAACAGAATCCAAAAGAATGCAGCTTGAATGGGGAGCAAACTATCCGGCAGATACTGCCTATGAGGTTGAACTCAACCGCGCGAAACTGGAAAAACTCGGAGCCATAGACAAACACTCCGCCTACAAAGTGACCGCTTCTGTCAACGGCAAAGAGCAGAAGCTCGATGTCAAAGCCTATCCGGGCAAACAGCCTGACAGCATAGCTTTGCGTTTCACCGTTCCTGCCGGAACATCCGCACTTTTCTGCGAACCGGCTGACGGCAAAATCACCCTGCTGGATGCAAAGAAAAGCGAAAACATCTTCGCCGGAGCCCTCGACCGCGAAAACCTCGGCAAATGGCTTTTTCAGCAGGATATCAGCGCGACTGCCATTCCCGGCGGAATCCGTTTCGACAACAAAAAAATCGGCTCTTACAAAGCGGCCTACACCGTAGACGTTCCTGCCGGATCTGCCGGACGTCCGGTCAAACTTGAGCTTGACGTAAAAAGCGTATCTAAAATGGCGTGGCCCAACACCATCAAACTGCAGCAGCTGGGTGCGGACGGCAAAGAGCTGCCGGAGTACGTCAATGACTTCCGCTGGATCTCGCAGATGCGTCCGACCGGTATTCTCACCGAATACCGTGAAGACGGCGTCATCCGTCCTGACGCCAAGAAGATCCGCATTGAATTCACCCTCAGCTCATCCGGAAGCAGCTTCAACAACCACGGTCTGCCACTGAAAAATCAGGATGATGTCATTCCCCACCTCGAAGTGAGCCGTCTGGTTCTGCGCAGTGCGGAAAAGCTGCCGTTCCCCAAATACAATGACTTATTCTTTGATAAAGGCGTCACCGGAACTGCCGGCGACACCGCCCTTGTCCTCAAAAACAACAGCAACCTCTTTATGCCCACCCGTTCAATGGCGATGTGGGGAGGACAGGCAAGAGAGATCAGAAACGAGTCCGAATTCTATTTCCCGACCGGAGACGGAACCGTTGAGGCATTTGTGCTGCCCCGCTGGAACGAAAACGCCTCCAAGTACACCATTCTTTTCAACGCCCGCAGCCGCCTGGTCAAAAAAGGCAGATTCAGCAGCTCTGAAGGCAGACGCGACCTCTTCTCATTCTCTTACAACCCCAAAAGAAAAATCGCCCAGATACTGGTTCAGGATGCTGACGGAACCAAACACCAGCTTGAAGGCAAAGTTACCATTCCCAAAGGTCAGTGGAGCCATGTCGCCATTCAGTGGAGCGAAGCCGGAGGAATCCAGTTCTATCTCAACGGCAAAAAAATGCTCGACAAAAAGTGTCTGGTAAAAGCCCTCGACATCAGTAAAGAGCAGTACCCCAACGACTGCCACGCCAGCCAGTTCACCATCGGCAACGACGCTCCGTCAGCACGCAGCAAAACCATTGTTCCCTGGCGCACACCCAACTACGTCGGACTCATCGACGTTCTGCGCGTATCCAATATTGCCCGTTACAATGGTGATTTTACTCCTCAAAAACAGGTTTCCCCTGACAAAAACACCAACGCGCTCTTCAACTTCGACCGCAGTTTTGACGGAACAACTCTTTTCGGAACAGGCAGGATCCCGGGAACACTCCGTGCTCTGGAAAGCCGGATCTCCCCGAAACTTGAGATCGGAAACAAAACCGTTCAGTACATTCCCGCGCAGATCATGCCCGACAGCGATCCGCGCGTAGTCCTCAACGCCCTCAACTATCCCCGCACCCCTTCGGCGGCAGAATACAGAAATGCCAGAGTCACAGAGCGTACCGCTCTTCAGATGACTCCGGGAAAGATCCATAACCTGAAACTCGATCAGGACGTCGTTATGGATTTTGTCGAAATCAGCAACCCGACAGACAAACCTCTTGTCCATCCCTTCCTGATGAAGCAGGGTGAAATCGATCCGCGCAGCTTCGGCGACCTTGCCGACAGCCTCGGTATCGGCGGACTCACCCCCAAAGGCAAAGTCAACAAAATCTTCCAGTTCCTGCTCTCTGCCAGCGACTACTTCATGAACCATCAGGCGATGTTCCGTCCCGGTTCGGATGAGCCGGAAAACGTCGAATACAAGGCTCTGATGATGCTCAACGGATACTGCGGATTCGAGTGCGGTCCGCTCAACAACCTTTCCGCCAATTTGTTTACCACCGCCGGACTCTGTCCCGCCAGCCAGACCTCCGGTTACGGACACAGCTTCGAGCAGGTCTTCTACGACCGCAAGAGCCATGTCTACGACCTCTCGGCACAGAAGTTCTTCTCAAGTTTCGATAACGAATCCGCCGCCAGTCTTGAAGAGGCGGAACTCGAACCGGGAGTCTTCCTGCGTATGCGCGGCCCCAACGAATACTTTGTCGGCAGCGGAGACCACTTTGTCCGCCTCGGCAACAGAAGCCACGCCGTACAGATGCCCTCATATCAGGCAAAGGTCGGAATGACGCTCAATCCGGGTGAAAAATTCCGCGTCTACTTCAGCAACGACGGAATGGTCAACAACCTGCAGTGCGCCCACCACCTCAAACTGGAAAATGCCGCCCCGTTTGCCATCAATTACGAAAAGGAAACCGGCGCAAAGGTCAAAAGTCCCAGCCGCAAGATTTTCCGTATCGACCGCTTTTTCCCGCACTACGCCAACGCATTTCTGGTGTTCAACGGCAAACCTTCGCTGAACAATCCGGCGTTCAAAGCCGGAAGGGGTGAGAGCTTCATCTATCAGGTCAACTCCTGCTATCCCATCGTTTATGGAGAATACAGCGCAAAACTCGTTGATGGAACCAACGCCAAACTTGAAATATCCACCGACCGCGGCAGAACTTTCCGTCCGCTTGCCGCCGGAAAGGACGGCGTTGCCAGACCGGACTATATCGTCCGCGCCCGTCAGGCGTACCTCATCCGCATCAACGCCCCCATCAGCAAAGTCGCAAAATTCACCGCTGCCACCGAAATGCAGGTCAATCCGCGCATCCTCACCGCGCGCCTTGCCAAAGGTGACAACGAGCTGCTCTTTAAAGCGACAGAGGGCAGCAGAGCCGATCTGCTGCTCCAGTACCGCAAAGCCGGCAAAGAGATCACTATCGACGGAGGTTTCTACAACGGAGTCATCCCCGGTTTCGAGCGTCAGACCGCCCTGCTCGATCCGGCCAAACCGCTTGAGCTGAAAGTCAACGGCGCAAGCAAAAACGCCAAAGTCAAAGCCTCGTGCGGAGTCGAAGCCAAACTCGACGGCGGCAAACTCCTCATCACCGCCAAAGAGGGCAGACTTCCCCGCTTTGACGCCGTGGAAATCAATGACAACGGCGCAAAAAAACAGCTGACACTGCTGGTTGCAGCCAACACGAAAATTGCCGGGGCCGCACAGGCTGTTCCCGGAAAGAACGCCAAACTGGTCAAAGCTGACAGCAATCTGATTCAGGACGTCGTCGAACTTACCGGAACTGAAGCCGATGTAAGTGTTAAGATCGGTAAAATTCCATCCGGAAAATACATGGTCTGGACTCTCGGACGCTTCGACAGCCATCAGCGTCCGGCAAGCGGTCCGCGCCAGCTCAAACTCGGGCACAAAGGCGGCTGGATAAGTGCCGCAGGAGCCATAAATTGCGGCAGCGAATTCTACAAAGCCCAGTACAACAAACCGGGTGAACGCGCCCAGTTCAAGTGGGACTATCCGCTGCAGTACCGCTATCCCTATCTGCGTCCGGTAAGCGTGGAACTGGCTGAAACCGACACTCTCAAATTCAGAACACAGGGTATCGACATCGGAGTTGCCGAATTTGCAGCCGTTATCGTCATGCCCGAGCCTGACACCGATTTCCTCAACCAGATGATCAAGGTGCTCTGCGGATACAACCACGAACCCTGGAAGATTTCTGCAGACAATAAAGATCTGTTCTGATCCTGCTGAAGATCCGGCTCCGCCATCCTCTATTATGATGGCGGAGCTTTTTTATGCCGCAACGGCTGAAAATGCCACAAATACAGCAGATAATCCCATCAACACAGATTGAATTTACACGTTTCCGGATATATGTTTACAGGAGTTTACGCTTCTGACCGGCGCAAATGACGCACGTTACAAAACTATATGTTTTTTCAACACAGATATATTTTTTTGGTTGAAACAACAATTGACACTCCGGCAGAACAGATATATATTATGGCAAAATGGTTTTTTGATCCAGGAGGAGAAAAAGTATGAAAACGGTTCGTTTCGGAATTGTCGGTATCGGCAATATGGGCAGTACGCACGTCAAACTTATCGAAGAGATGAAGGACGGAGAGTTGACCGCTGTCTGCGACATCAATCCCAAAGCTTTTGACCGTATTCCTGAAAATATCCGCAAAAAGATCGTCTGCACCACAGACCTCAAAGAGTTTCTCGACGTGGAAGCCCTCGATGTTGTCGTGGTTGCCGTTCCCCACTATGACCACCCGTACATCGCCATTGAGGCGTTGAAAAAGGGTAAACATATCATCGTTGAAAAGCCGATCACCGTCCACAAGAAGATGGCGTTGGAACTGCTTGAAGAGAGCAAAAAATATCCTCACCTCACCCAGGCGATCATGCTCTGTCAGAGAACTATTCCGGCGCACCGGAAGCTGAAAGATTTGATCGACTCCGGCGAACTCGGCAAAATCACACGTATCAACTGGATCATCACCGACTGGTTCCGCACCCAGAGCTATTATGACTCCGGCGACTGGCGGGCAAGCTGGAGAGGTGAAGGCGGCGGCGTGCTGCTCAACCAGTGTCCCCACCAGCTCGATCTTATGCAGTGGTTCTTCGGTATGCCGGAAAAAGTCCGTGCCACGGCAAAGCTCGGCAAATACCACGATATCGAAGTCGAAGATGAGGTCAACGCCTATCTGGAATATGCCGACGGCAAAGTCGGAAACTTCATTGCTTCCACCGGAGAAATGCCCGGAACCAACCGTCTTGAGATCACTGCCACCCGCGGCAGAGTCGTCTTTGAACACGGAAAAATCGAGTTTATCCGCAACGAGATACCGACCGATGTCCATATCAAGACCTGCAAGGGTTCATTCACCAAAAGCGACACCTGGAAATGCGAAGTCACTGCCAAAGAAAATACCGGCAGTATCCACCAGAAGATCTTCCAGAACGTTGCCGACGCTCTGCTCCGCGGAGAGAAACTGATCGCTCCGCTCGAGGATGGTCTCAACGGTCTGGAGCTGGGAAATGCCATGCTGCTTTCAGGACTCAAAGACAAGACAGTTTCCCTTCCTGTTGACGCCGACGAGTACGCTGACATGCTCTCCGGCCTGATTGCCATCAGCCGCTATCAGAAAAAAAACGTCTCCGCAGATACTGCTGAAGACTTTGGAAAATCATTTCAGGGATAAGAAAAATGTTTTTTACCGGATTTGCAGATGAGGCAGGCGCGGATTTCTCCCGCCAGATCGCAGCAACTGAAGAGCTTGGATGGAAGTTCATCGAAACCCGCAATATCAATGGCAAAACTCTCGCCACACTGGATGATGAGGAGTTTGAAACCGTCTGCGGACAGCTTGCCGACAACGGCATTGCCATCAACTGCTACGGCAGTGCTGTGGCAAACTGGTCAAAAGCTCCGCGCAGTGATGAGGACTTTGAATCCAGCAAAGCAGAACTTCTGGCGGCAATACCGCGCATGCACAAGCTGGGCATCAAACTGATCCGCGGAATGAGTTTCGCCTACGCCAAAGATGAGCAGCCGGACTCTCCGGAGCTGGAAAAAATAATCTTCAAAAAAGTCAACGAACTGGTGAAAATCTGCGAAGACGCAGGAATCATCTACGGACACGAGAACTGCAAAAACTATGGCGGATTATCCTATCTCCATACTCTGAAGCTGCTGGATAACGTCAAAAGTAAAAATTTCACTCTGATCTACGATACCGGCAATCCGACAGGAAGCTACCGCAGAATCGGTGTTCCGCCCTACCCCATCCAGTCATCATGGGAGTTCTACCGCAACATCAGAGAGTTTATCTCTTATGTCCACATCAAAGACGGAGCTGCCCTGCCCAACGCCGACGGCACACCGCCGGCCTGCGATTTCTGCTATCCGGGCGACGGAACCGGTGACATCCGGGCAATCATCATCGACCTGCTGAAAAACGGCTATGACGGAGGATTCTCCATCGAGCCGCACATCGCAAGTGCCATAATCAGAGCCAATCCCGACCGCGATAAAGAGGAAATAAGATACGCAAGCTACGTTGAATACGGCAGACGCTTTGAGAAGCTCTTCAACGAGTGTAAAGCACAGGTAAGCTGACCAAAAAGTCCCGGATTAAATATTCCGCTTTTCTTGAAAAGGGATAGGGCGTGGGGGAAGGGAAAAACATCTTTTCACGGGAAAAGAAGTTTTTCCCTCCCCCAAACCCCCTCCTTTTTCAAGAAAAGCGGGGTACTTTTATTTTATAAATTCAACACATCCTT
>JAZQTR010000013.1:0-4060 GCA_045630865.1 Victivallaceae bacterium | reverse complement strand
GGTAGAGCAAAGGTCGATCCGGAAATCTTTGCCGAAGTATTTCAAGCATGGAATGAGTGCAGAACCATAAAAATCCATTACTACCGTGCAGATGACGGGGCGGCGATGGATCTCTTCGTCGAACCGCACTACATAAAAATGCGCGACGGAGTGTGGTATATCAAATCCCGGCTGGTTTCATCAAACAAGACCCCGGTCATCAGAACGCTTGCGCTCCACAGGATAACAGAAGTCTACTCTTCCGGCAGAATATTTGAGCGCAACCCGGCATACGAAAACACAAAGGGCGACGACGACATAGAACTCTTCGATCTGCCGATATATCCGGATGTAAAACTTGCACTCCGGAATTCAGCCATCCAATACGGCCTCGAATACCTGCCGCCGGGTGAATTTACAATGCAAAACAACGAGATGATCCTCGAACTCCATGATATCGAAGAGTACAGGATAAGGAACTTCGTGCTGCTTTCAGGCGGCAACGCAACAGTCCTGCATCCGGAAGAATTGAAGCAGGAAATACTCTCGTTTTCAGAACGCACCATCAGTGCCAACACTGCACAAAGAAAATCCGACAACTGGATAAAAAATCTCAAAGAGACCATTTTTGGCAAGTTATTCTGAAAAAAAGAGCAGATTCAACTTGAAAAATCAGGGATCAGGGGTTATTTTATCTAATCGCCGGAGTAATTGTGTCCGGTTTATGAAAAAGAAACAAAGCAGTATAACGCTAAAAATAAAAGAGAAGGTACAAAAATGAAAAGAACTTTCCAGCCCTCAAACAGACGTCGTAAACGTCGCATCGGTTTCTTCGCCCGCATGGCCACCCGCGCCGGCCGCCTCGTCCTGAAACGCCGCCGCCAGAAAGGCCGCGCAAGACTCACCGCATAATAACGGTAACAATTTTTTGCGCAGGAGAAATGACCTTGCGGCTTACTTTAAACAAAAGCGACAAGCTCACACTCAAAGCGCAATTCGACGATGTTCGTCAACGGGGCGTCAAGCAGGCCGGACCGGCAATGGTCGCTGCGGTCGCCCCGTTTGAGCAATTACAGTGCGGTGTGGTATGCGGAAGGAAATTCAGTCTGCTGGCAGTCAAGCGGAACCGGGCGAGAAGATTGCTCTGGGAAAGTTTCAGAATGCTCAAACCACACCTCGCACCTTGCAGGATCGTTCTGATCCCCAGACGGAAAATTCTGGATTACTCCGTTCACCAGACAGTGCAGGAACTTGCCGGATTGTTCGCACGGCACGGTGTTTTGCTCGAAAATGCGGAGTCTTTTCAGCAGAAATCCTGATTTTTTTCATCAGGATATACCAGAAAGCTGTTTCCCCGCTGTTTCCGGCTTGCTGCAGATTCCAGCCGACTTGTTCACGATATGCGGTGGAAGCGTTGAAAAAACACAGCTTCCTCAAGGGAAGCATCCTGACAGTGTGGCGGATCGCCCGCTGTCATCCGTGGTGCAAGGGCGGGTATGATCCCGTCCCTGACGAATTCAGGCTGTGGCACAAACACCGCCGATAACTCTTTGGATGTGAGATAATGAAATTAGATAAAGATATTTTATTGGGGGTCTTCATCTGCGCACTCGTGCTGTTCGGATGGGATCCCTTATGCCGTTATATGGGTTGGGTGAGCGACGCCCCCCCTGCCGCACAGCAGAGTGTTGCTCCTGCAAAAACTGCCGATGCCTCCCCTGCTCCCAAAAAGGCAGCTGGCGTCAAAAAGGAGTCCGCTCCAGCGGCCATTGAAGAAAAGGCTGCGGAAACCCTCAAGAAACTTCCGGCAATAACCGTTGCCAACGATAAACTCATCTTTGCCATCGACCAGTTCAGCGGCGATGCGGCAAAAATTACCCTCAAAGACTACAAAAACAGCAAACGCGACGGCGATGTTGTTCTCGATACCAGATTGCGTAATGCCGGAACTGTTCCCGGCGCATTCGGCGTGTTCTCCAGCCGTGAAGAGTGGAAAACGGTTGCCGTGATCAGTGCCGAAAAGAACGGCAATGCGGTCAAACTTGTCCGCAAAATTACTTCAAAGTCTTTCCCGCAGGGCATCATTCTTGAGCAGAACTGGAAAATCGGCAAGGGCTACGCAGCCGATTACAACGTAAAATTCATCAACAACAGCAAAGAGTATGCAACTCTGGATGCAGTTGTTTCCGGCGGCGACCTTGCCCCCTGGCAGTACGCATCCGGCGACAAAGTCCGTATTCCGACGCACCGTCTTGACTACCAGACAATTGACGGCGATTTCGAAGACATTAAAGCTGATGCCAAAGAGAGCAAGTTTTTCCGCGATCCTGCGCCGCAGGTTGACTGGGCAGCGGTCGGAAACAAATATTTCTGCTCGATTATCGACTCCAACAATCCATTCACCCTCTGGCAGGCAAGAAGCTATGTCAAGAGCGGCGATGACTCCCTGCCGGCGATTGCTGTCGGAGCTAAACTTCCGGCATTTGAACTTTCACCGGGAGAGGTCAAAAGTTTTGATTTCAAACTTTACAACGGTCCCAAAATCATATCACAGCTCAATGCTTTCAACCCCTCCACCAGCCGGGTGATGCACCTTGCGTGGGGTCCGCTGGATTATCTTGCCCGCCTGCTGCTCTGGGTGCTGGTCAAATTCCACGATGTGCTTCACTCCTACGGTTGGAGCATTATCTGCCTGACTGTTGTTGTCCGCCTGATCTTCTATCCTGTCACTGCGAAAGCAAACTCCTCGATGAAGAAAATGCAGCAGGTTCAGCCCCAACTCAAAGAGTTGCGCGACAAATACAAAGACAATCCCCAGCTGCTCAACACCAAAATGATGGAGCTTTACCGCAAAGAGGGAGTCAATCCTTTCGGCGGATGTCTCCCCATTCTGCTCCAGATTCCGGTGTTTTTTGCGCTGTATGCCACTCTTGACGGAGCAGTTGAGCTGCGTCAGGTTCCGTTCTGGTGGTGCAAAGACCTTGCAGCCGCCGATACTGTGGCGAAAATCCCGCTCTACTTCTTTGATCTTCCCATCAATCCGCTGGTGCTTGCCATGACTTTCCTTATGGCTCTTCAGCAGCGGATGACTCCTATGTCCGGCGACCCCATGCAGAAGAAAATGATGATGATGATGCCGGCTTTCATGTTGATCTTTTTGTACGATCTGCCCTCCGGACTCACCTTGTACTGGACGGTCAGCAATCTTTTCAGTATTATTCAGTTAAAGCTTCAGCAGCGCGCCGGTAAAGTGTCTGTGGCCGCAAAGTAAAGCTGACGCAACAACAGAGGAATCAAAATCTAAAATGTCCGAAGAAACCAACACCAAAATCAACCAGCAGAAAGAGCAGCTCAACCGTACTTTGCTCACCATGTTCGACTATCTCGGCCTCAAAGGCGACTTGAGAATCGAAGAGAAAAACAACAAGCTCGTGGTCAAGATCACCAGCGACGATGCCGGACGCATCATCGGCAGAAAAGGTCAGATCCTTGAGAGCCTTCAGCTTCTTGCCAACCGTATTCTTTTCAAGAACGATGAAGAGTTCCCCCACGTCATGTTGAGCATCGACGGCTATGGCGAGCGTAAGAACCGCCGTTCCGCTGAAGATGAATCCGAAAATGCCGAAGCCCGTCCCGGACGCGGTGACCGCCGCCGCTCCCCCAGATCCGGAGCCAGCCGCGCCAGCAACGAGCAGCTTGAACAGCAGGCGAAGGATGCTGCCAAAGAGGTAAAACGCTGGGGCGAACCGGTCAAACTTCCGGAAATGAACGCCCACGACCGCCGCATCATCCACGTCACTCTTCAGGATGATCCCGAAGTCACCACCGAGAGCGAGGGAGAGGGCGCGATGAAGAAAGTCGTCATCTCTCTCAAGAAAGCCGAGTAATTTTTTGTTAATGTCCCAAATTTTGTGAAACCGACATACAGAAGTCTATTTGAGCACATGTTACTGCACATCTAAATATACCATTCAGGCAGTATTTTGTCAGCCATGCAGACCGGCTTGTTTGCATCGGTGGATGCAGTGTGGAGCAAGGTCGTGTTTTTTGGTGAGTACGCAAGGGAGTGTACGACTGTACA
>JAZQTR010000012.1:0-37840 GCA_045630865.1 Victivallaceae bacterium | reverse complement strand
TGTCGGTATGGCGACCAATATCCCGACCCACAACCTCGGTGAAGTCATCGACGCAACCATCCGTCTGCTCGATAATCCCGAAGCGACAGTCGATGAACTTATGGAAGTTCTCCCCGGCCCCGACTTCCCGACCGGAGCGATCATCCGCGGCCGCTGGAATATGCGTCAGTTCTATCAGACCGGACGCGGCAGCGTTAAAGTCCGCGCCAAGGCCGACATCATCGAAAAGAACGGCGGCGAACAGATCGTTATCAGTGAGATTCCCTACGCCATCAACAAGGCACAGCAGGTCGCCCGTATCGGTGAGCTGGTCAGAGATAAAGTCATCACCGGTATTTCCGGACTGCGCGACGAATCCAGCTCCCGCAACGGAACCCGTATCGTGATCGACGTCAAACGCGGTTCGATGGGTCAAGTGGTTCTCAACCAGATTTTCAGCCACACCATGCTCGAAACCACCATCGGTTGCACCATGCTGGTCGTCGATCACAACCGTCCGAGAATAATGAACCTGGTCGAGGTGCTTCAGGCGTACATCGACCACCGTCTTGAAGTTATCGTCAGACGCACCAATTTCGATCTCAAAAAGGCGCACGCCAGAGCGCATATCGTTTCCGGACTGCTCAAGGCTCTCGCCAGTATTGATGAGATCGTCAAGGTCATCCGCGGCGCAGAAAACCGTCAGGATGCCAACGATCAGCTGATCGCCCGCTGGGGATTCAGCCAGATCCAGACCAACGAGATCCTCAATATGCGTCTGCATCAGCTGACTCACCTTTCCGGCGTCGAGCTTGAAAATGAGATGGCTGAACTCAACAGCAAAATCGAATATTTCAATGCCATTCTCGCCAGCCGCGAAAAGCGCATTGAGATCATCAAAGAGGAACTCACCGAGATACGCGAACGTTATGCCACTCCGCGTCTCACCGAGATCACCGTCGATGATTCCGATCTCAACATTGCTGATATGATTCCGCGCCACAGCTGCGTCATCACTGTCTCCAACACCGGATACATCAAGCGTGTTCCGGCGGATACCTATCAGACCCAGCATCGCGGCGGCAAGGGAATCATCGGAATGAAGACCAAAGAGGAAGACTACGTCGAACACCTCTTCAACGCCAACAGCCACGATCTTATCTTCTTCTTCACCGACCGCGGCTTCATGCACTGGCTCAATGTTTATGAGATTCCCGAGGGATCCCGTACCGGAAACGGCAAGGCGATCGTCAACCTCATCAAGATCGAACCGGGCGAAAAGATCTGCGCCATGCTGACTGTTTCCCGTGAGGATCTTGAGGATCCTGACAAATTTATTATCATGGCTTCCAAACGCGGCTACATCAAGAAGAGCGAACTTGCTCTCTTCAAGAATCTGCGCCGTATCGGACTGCGCGCTCTGGTCATCGAAGAGGATGACGACCTTATCGGAGCCGCTGTCGGAGCCAATGGAAATGAAGTGCTGCTCAGCACCAAACTCGGTATGGCATGCCGCTTTGATCTCTCTGACGAGCAGATCCGTCCGATGGGACGTACCGCTCGCGGCGTGACCGGTATGCGCTTCAAAATCGAGGGCGACGAGGTGGTCAGCCTTGAAGTTATCCGCGAATCTCTCTACGATGAGGCAGAGCCGGATGATGTTGAGGAAGCTGATATCCCCGATACCGATGAAGAGGGTGTTGAGGAGATTTACGGCGTCGGTCCGGAAGTCCTCGTCGTCACTGACGGCGGTATGGGTAAACGTTCATTTGTCGCCAACTACCGCAAAACCAACCGCGGAGCCAAGGGTGTGGTCAGTATCCGTATGCGCGAAAACGAGAGCGTTATCAGCGTGCTTCAGATCACTGACAGCGACGAAGTCCTGCTCAGCACCGAGCGCGGACAGCTGTCCCGTATCCCTGCCGGCGAGATCCGCCGCATAGGCCGCGTCGGACGCGGTGTCAAAATCATGAACCTCAACGAGGGTGACCGCATCACCGGTGTCGCCAAGCTCATCGAGGTTGCAGGAACCAAAAATACAGAAGAGCCTGCGGCGGAAACTGCTGTCGCTCCGGAAACACCTGCTGTTCCGGAAGCCGGAGAGAACGCCGTGACTCCGGAGGAAAATAATGAGTGATCTTCCCCTCATCATGGGGATCGTCAATGCCACCGGGGATTCGTTCAGCGAAGGAGCGCAAAGCGATCCGGCAAGCGCACTTGACCGTGCGCTGAAGCTGATCGATGACGGTGCCGGAATTATCGACATCGGCGGGGAGTCGACCCGTCCCGGGGCTGACGCTGTGGCAAGTGCCGCAGAGATCGGAAGAATAAGTAAATTGTTGAAAGAGCTGCGTGTTCTGCGTCCGGATATTCCGGTGTCAGTAGATACCAGAAATGCGGAAACCGCACAGGCGGCTCTTGAACTCGGAGCAGCGTACATCAACGATGTATCAATGCTCCGGCACAGCAGTCAAATGGCGGAAGTTGCCGCAAAATTTGATGCGTACCTCATCATCTGCCACTCGCGGGGAACGCCGGAAACGATGAGAGATCCTGCGTTGTGTTTCTACCCTGCAGGGGTGGTCGATGAGGTCAAAAAAGAGCTTGCTCAAGCTGCCGGATATGCAGTTGGAGCCGGAGTCAAACCGGAAAAGATAATTTATGATCCCGGTTTCGGCTTTGCCAAAAATTTTGAACAGCAGATCACAATGTTGAGAGAAGCAGACAAATTCACCTCTCTCGGCACCGTGCTGGCAGGCGTGTCACGCAAGTCGTTTCTCGGAGCGGCTTGCGGTGAAGATATTCCCGCCAGACGCGGCGGAGCGACACTTGCGGCTGAACTTCATCTCGCAGAGTGCGGTGTGAAAATCATCCGAACTCACGATGTGAAGCAGCTCAAGGATGCTCTTGCTGTAAGACAACTTGTCGGATAATTGATTATGGATGGATTGATAAATGTACAATGGATGCCGCTCCTGACGGCAGTAATACAGATAGCAATACTGTATTTTGCCATCTACTGGGTGCTGTATTTCCTCCGTACGACCAGAGTTTCGCAGGTCTTTGCCGGAATACTGGTCGCCGCGGTGGCACTCGCGCTGATCCTGCGTGTGGAATCACTCCATTTTGACGTGCTGAACAGCCTGATCGAGATGATAGCAAATTCGCTTTTTATTGCGTTGCTCATCATTTTTCAGCCGGAAGTGCGCCGCGCTCTCGCCCAGCTGGGCAGTTTGACGGTGTGGCAGGGGAAACGTAAGCGTGAACTTATTGTTGAAATCGTCACCGCCTGCAAAAATATGGCACGCAAAAAGTGCGGCGCATTGATCGTAATTGAACGGAATATCAAACTCCAGAACTATATTGATGATGCGGTCGTTCTGGATGCAAAAGTCCACTACCTTATGCTGGAGTCGATATTTTACACCAAAGCTCCTCTGCATGATGGAGCTGTCATTATCCGCAACGACAAAATCGTTGCCGCCCGTGCGATCCTGCCGTTGAGCTACAGCGAAAATATCGCTCCCCATCTCGGAACCCGCCACCGTGCAGCACTCGGAATATCTGAAGACAGCGATGCTGTGACAGTAGTTGTTTCCGAAGAGACCGGAGCTATCAGTATATCCTATCGCGGAACTCTGTACCGTGATCTTGCTGCCCGCGATCTGGAAAATCTGCTTGAAAAACTGCTTGTTCTCAAGGATGATTTCGAACTGTCAGAGGCGGTCAAGATCATTGATGAGGCCGGCGAAAATACGGAGAAGAGCGAATGAACCGTTTGAAAAGACTTTTCCTGCGCGACGGCTCACGCAAACTTATTGCGCTGGTGACTGCTGTCATGCTTTACTTCGCTGTATCTTCGCGTATCACCAAAGAGCGGATAATCAACCATGTTCCGGTCAAAGTAACGCTTTCAAGTGAGCTTGCCGGTCCGGCGGAAAACTATTATACCAACGTGACCATCAAGGGCAGTGAAGAGATTATAAACAATGTCACTCCCGATGAGCTTGTCGCGCACGTTGTCGTGACTCCGAACCATCTTGATTCCGGAAACACGTACAGTGTCAAACTCACTCCGGCGATGTTCAGCGCGAGAAGCGGAGTTACTGTTACCCGCAGTGACAAACTGGTGCTGCACAATCTGCAGAAGGTGATAAGCCGCAAAGTGCCGGTTGAAGTGAAATATTCCGGAGCTCTCTCCAAAGACTTTGATATAACTGAATCTCTGGTGATTCCGTCGTCGGTCACCATTACCGGAGCTGAAAATGTGGTCAACTCCCGGCAGAGTGTGACCACTTCTGAAGTGCCGCTTTCGCGCACGATATTCGACTCCTTTGAGTTCAACACACCTGTTGCTCCGGTCGATAATATAAAGATTGAGCCATCCAATGTGCTGGTTCAGACCTCGATATCCAAGCGTCTGGAACATAAAAAGATCAAGAACGTTCCGGTTCTGCTGCTGGCGGGTTCGGAACAATCCGGATTTGATGTCTCTTTCGCCAAACCGGATACTGTGGTGGATATTATTGTCAGCGGACCGCCGTCCGCGCTGGCAGGCATAAAAAACGGTCATCTGAAACCATTTGTCGATGCTTCAAGAGTCAAAAATCCGGCTACGGTTCTGCTTCCTGTGGAGTGTACTTCCGGAGTTGACGGAGTGTCTGTCAAGGCGACTTCGCCCGGTGAAGTTGCGGTTAAAGTGAGCATAAGAAAAAAGTGATATACTACAAATATACAATATAAAAAAGAAAGGCAGAAAAATGATCATCAAAAAACTCAACTCCATTTTCCACCGTCACAGCCGCTGGCTCTTCGGTGCATTTACGCTCATCATTATCGTGGCGTTTATGGACTTCCTCACTCCGGGAAACATCGGCTTCGAGTCCGGCATCGGAAGTGACACCGCAGGTACTGCCTTCGGAGAAAAAGTCACCTTCAACGATCTGCGCCGCACCAGCCAGAAGATGTCCATTTTTGTGGAACTGGTTTACGGCGGTCAGATGCGCAATCTTGATAACGCCGAGATCTTCAACCAGCACTGCATCATCGAAAAGGCTCTGCAGATGGGACTGGTTGCCACTGACAAGGAAATCGCTGATCTCATCCGCAAGACCCCGGCTTTTATGACCGACGGCAAGTTTGATGCTGCCAAACGTCTTACCATCATGAAGAATCTCCGTTCAAGCGGAGTTTCCGAGGATGTTGTGAACGAGGCTTTCCGCGATCAGATTCTGGTTTCCAAACTTCAGCGTGAGCTTTCCACCGGAATCACTGTTTCCGACAATGAAGTCGAGACCATGTACCGCATGGTCAACGCGAAGAACCAGATCAAAATTGCTGATTTCAAGGCTGTCGCTCCGGCGGTCAATACTCTGAAAGCCGAAGAGCTCAAGAGCTTTTTCGATGCCAACCGTGCAAAGTACACCATTCCCGGAAAAGTTGCCGCTCTCATTGTTGAGTTCCCCTTTGCCGCTTACGCCAAAGAGGCCGCCGCAGCTGCAAAAGATACCAAGGCTCTTGAGAAATTCTTCAGCAGCCGCATCGCCGAGTTCGGAACTGAAAAGAACCCTGCTCCCAAGTTTGCTGATGTGAAAGCCCAGGTCGCCAAACGCTTTGTCGAAGAGCAGGCCAGCTATCTTGCCCGCAAAGCCGGTTATGAGTTTGCCTCTGCCGTTTTTGAGGCGGGTAACGGAAAAGACGAGAAGTTCCAGCGCGACACTTTTGCCAAGCTTGCCGCTGACAAGAAATACAAAGTTATCACTGCCAAAGCAGTCAATTTCGGCAGCGACACCATAGGCGGAATCAAGAACGCCGAGCTTGTCCGTCAGCTCACCCACTCCACTTCCGGAAGTCTGGTCACCAACGCTGTCAACGGTGATAAAGCCGTCTATGTTGCGATCGCCTGCAACCGTGTCAATCCCCGTCCGGCGGAGCTGAAAGAGGTCGAAGCCAAAGTCAAAGCCGACTGCGCCGCCGACAAGGGACGCAAGATCGCCCAGGAAAACGCTCTCAAGGTCTTCACCGATCTGGTCAAAATCACCGATCCTGCCAAGCGTGAGGCGGCTCTTGCCAAGGCTGCCAACGGAAAACTCCGTTCCGTCACCTACTCTCTCAACAGCCTGCCCCAGAATCCCGCTGATTTCGGTGCGGCGCAGATCACCGCCAACATCAAGGTCGGAGAGATCACTCCTGCTTTCCCGGTCGAGAATGGCTCCATTATCGCCATGCTGGTCAAGCGTACACCTGCTGATATGAAGAACTTCGCCAAAGAAAAAGAGCAGTTCTCCTCCATCTGCCGCAATCAGAAGATTCAGCTTGCCATCCTCGCTCTCCAGGAGGATATCAGCCGCAACTGCAGCTTCACTGCCGTGCAGGAGCAGCAGTAATTATTTCCCGGAGTCAGAGTAATGTCAAGTGACGTCAACCGCAATCGGGAACCGGATTTTGCCCTCGGCCGTCAGATGACGGTCGAGTATTACGAGTGCAACTCTGCGACCATCACCAATGCGCCGGAGATGGAAAAGATCTTCGTCAACGCCGCCAAGGCCGCAGGAGCCACTGTGATATCATCCGATTTTCACCGGTTCGATCCGCAGGGAGTGAGCGGAGTTGTGGTGATTTCCGAATCCCACTTCGCCGTCCACGCCTGGCCGGAGTACGGTTACGCCGCCGTTGACCTCTTTACCTGCGGAGAGAATATTGATTTCGACACCGCCGTTGAAGAGATCAGAAGGGGCATGGACAGCAAGAACTGGATCGTTTCCAGTCTGGTCAGCCGCGGCATTCTCAACGGGGCAGGGGTGGAGCGTATACGTCCCATCCGTGAAGATGATGACTGCCATGCGTTCCAGCTCTCGTGGCGCACGCGGTTCAATGACACCAACGCGAGAGCGTTTTCCAATTCAATAGACCTTTACGACTGCGAAACCGGTACACTTGAAGTGATGTGCAAAACGGCAGAAAAGTTCTGCGCGGAGCTTGCAAACATCATCGCAAGTCCGGTGACCGGAGCTTTCGATGCTGAAGTTGAAAATGGAAGTATCGATTTCTTCCAGCGGTATAAAAAGGGAGCCGTCTCCGGCAACATAAAGCTTGATGGAAGCATTGCCTGTATTGATATCCGTACAGAGGGATTCTTCGATCCTCACGCTGCCGCCGAGCTTGCCATGAGATGCTTCAAAAGCCAGTATTACCGCATGCAGCCGAATGTCAGACAGTGACCAATCAACCAAAACAAGGAGCAGATAAAATGAACGAACTTGAACAGAAGATTATTTCCCGTCTTGAGGAACTCCGTGTCCACCTTCAGGCCGACGGCGGAGATCTTGAAATCGTCAGCATCAAAGACAAACTCGTGGAACTCAAGCTGCGCGGAGCCTGCGGCTGCTGTCCCCACGCTACCGCCACCATCAAGGGCGGTCTTGAGCGCATCCTCCGCGAGGAGATCGATCCCGAGATCACCATTGAGCGTGTGATGTAATTTACAGAAATTACACAATTCCCGGAGTGCTGTTCCCGCAAATGGAGCGGCACTCTTTTTTATGCGGATTTCCGGCGAATATGTGCTGTCTGCAGCGGCTCTGTGCGCTTGAAAAAAAGTGTGTTCGGTGCTATATTATCTTTAATAGTATTGTATAGTGACGGCGGAGTGTTGTCTTGCCGCCTGTTCTGCATATATACAACATTTGCAAATGTGATAACCATATCCGAAAGGAGGGACGAATCGTGGACCTCAAGATTCTCGTTTTCGTCAAACAGGTTCCGGACACCCAGAATATTTCCGGAAGTGCCATGACACCAGAGGGAACCGTCAACCGTGCGGCTCTTCCTGCCATCTTCAATCCTGAAGATCTCAATGCCCTCGAGCTTGCTCTGCAGCTCAAAGACCGCTATGATGCTGAAGTTATCGTGGCCACGATGGGTATGCCTGCCGCTGCCGAGGTTCTCCGCCAGAGCCTCTACCGCGGAGCAGACCGCGCAGTGCTGGTCACTGACCGTGCTCTCGCCGGTGCCGACACGCTTGCCACCAGCTACACTCTTTCATGCTGCGCCCGCAAGATCGGAGCAGTTGATCTTATCCTCTGCGGACGTCAGGCCATCGACGGCGATACTGCCCAGACCGGTCCCCAGATCGCGGAAAAACTCAATATCCCGCAGCTCTGCTATGTCGAAGAGGTCAAAGAAATCTCCGGAAACAGCATCACTCTGCGCCGCGCCATCGAAGGCGGATATGAGATCCTTACTTCTCCCATGCCTGCGCTTCTGACTGTGATTGACTGCAATATGCCGCGTCCTGTCAATGTGAAGCGTCTGATGAAAAACAAACGCGCCAAAACCTCCAGCGAGATCCGCGGAGCTTTCAAAGATGATCCGGCCGCCGCCGAGGCAGAGATTGCCCGTCTTGCCGCCAAGGGTCTTCTTATCGAAGAGTGGAGTGCCAAAGATATCGAAGCCGATCCCGAGCGCATCGGTTTCGCCGGAAGCCCCACCAAAGTCAAGCAGGTGCAGAGCGTCATCCTGACCGCCGGAGATGCCAAGAGCGTTGAGCCCACCGCCGAAGGCATCACCCAACTTATGCACGAACTCATCAGCGATCATACCCTGGGGTGAGAAATATGTCAGAACAAATTGGAAACGTCTGGGTCTTCATCGAACAGGAGGCCGGAAAAATTGCCAACGTCAGCCTTGAACTGGTCTGCAAAGGCAGAGAACTTGCCGACCGTCTCGGTGTCAAACTTGAAGCTCTGCTCCTCGGCGATAATGTTGCCGGATTGAGCGATACGCTCTTTTCCTACGGCTGCGACAAAGTTATCCTTGCCGAGGATCCGCGTCTTGAGCCCTTTACTGTGCTGCCCTACTCCAGAGTGATCATGCAGCAGATTCTCGAGAAGAAACCGAACATCCTGATGTTCGGTGCGACGCTCAAGGGCAGAGAGCTTGCTCCGCGCGTTGCTTCCGAGAAGAAAGCCGGACTTACCGCTGACTGCACCGATCTTCAGATCGATGATTTCACCGATGTCCGCACCAAAGTCAGCTACAAAGACAAACTCATGCAGATCCGTCCTGCTTTCGGCGGAAACATCATCGCAACCATCGTCAACAGCTGGGATGATCCCCAGATGGTTACTGTCCGTGAGGGCGTGATGAAGCTGGGAACTCCCGATACTTCCCGCAAGGGAGAGGTCGAGCGGGTTTCCGTTGAGCTTACCGAAGCTGAAACCGTGGTCAAAGTCGTCGAGCGCATCCGTGCCGATAAGGAGATCGACCTTCAGGGCGCACAGATCATCGTCGCCGGAGGTTACGGTGTCGGTTCCAAAGCCAACTTCAAGCTCATCGAGGATCTTGCCGAGGCTCTCGGCGGAGAAGTCGGTGCCAGCCGCGCCGCCGTCGATGCCGGATGGATCGACCACGATCATCAGATCGGTCAGACCGGTGTTACTGTGCGTCCGCGCCTCTACATCGCCTGCGGAATTTCCGGTGCAATCCAGCACCGTGCCGGAATGGACGACTCCAAAAAGATCATCGCCATCAATACCGATCCGGACGCTCCCATTTTCAGCTGCGCCCACTACGCGATCGTCGGTGATCTCAACACGGTCATCCCGATGATGATCAAAGCATTCAAAGCCAAGCAGTAAGAAAAGGAGTCCGTACAATGGGTAACTTTTTCAAAGATAATCCCGATCTGGTGTTCACTCTTCAAAACACCGATCTTGGTCCGATCGCAGAACTGGTCGAAGACGGTTACAAGTATGCTCAGGAGTTCGATAACGCTCCCGAGAACTTCGAGGACGCCATCGACAACTACCGCGAAGCCCTCAAGGTGATCGGAGAGATCGCCGCCGACCGTATCGAGCCCCGCAGCCGCACCGTGGATGCCGAGGGTCCGAAATTCGAGAACGGCAAGGTGACTTACCATCCGCTGACCACTCAGAACCTCAAGGATCTTGCTGACGCCGGTCTGATGGGTGTTATGCTTGAGCACCGTTTCGGTGGACTCAATTTCCCGTGCACAGTCTACACGATGATGACCGAGATCGTCTCCCGCGCCGATGCCAGTCTGCAGAATATCTTCGGACTTCAGGATATCGCCGAGACCATCAGCTTCTTCGGAAACGAAGAGCAGAAGCAGGCCTACCTGCCCGGATTTGCCACCGGCGAATTCGACGGTGCGATGGATCTTACCGAGCCGGACTACGGCAGTGATCTTCCCGGCGTGCGTCTGCGCGCCTGGCAGGATGAGAACGGACAGTGGTATCTCAACGGAATGAAACGTTTTATCACCAACGGCTGCGCCCAGGTTCACCTGGTGCTGGCCCGCTCCGAAGAGGGAACAACTGACGCCCGCGGACTTTCAATGTTCATCTGCGAAGCCTGTCCCCAGCTGGTCGTGCGCCGCATTGAAAACAAAATGGGTATCCACGGAGTTCCCACCTGCGAACTTCAGTACAATGATGTTCCGGCACAGCTCTGCGGAAAGCGCAAGTTTGGTCTTATCCGTTACGTCATGAGTCTTATGAACGGTGCCCGTGTCGCTATCAGTGCCCAGGCTGTCGGTATCGCTGAAGCCGCTTACCGCGAGGCCCGCAAGTATGCTTCCGAGCGTGAGCAGTTCAAGAAGTCCATCGACAAGTTCCCGGCCATCTACTCAATGCTCAGCTCAATGAAAACCCGTCTGACCGCTGCCCGCGCTCTGCTGTACGAGACCACAAGAGTTGTCGATCTGCGCAACAGCTACAGCCGTCTGGTCGATGCCGGAAATGCCACTGCCGAGCAGCGTGCCGCACAGAAGTATTACGAGCGTCTTGCTGCGGCGTTGACTCCGATGTGTAAAGCTCTTGCCACCGAGGTCAGCAACAGCATTACCTACGACTGCATCCAGATCCACGGCGGAACCGGTTATATGCGCGACTTCAACGCCGAGCGTTTCTACCGCGATGCCCGCATCACCAACATCTATGAGGGAACCACCCAGCTGCAGATCGTTGCCGCAATCGGAGGTGTCACCCAGCGTGTTCTTGACCAGCGTATCGAAGAGCTTGCCGCAGTTCCGGTGAGTGAAGAGCTTGCCGCATTGCGCAACAAGCTGCTGGTGAAGAAGGCCGAGCTTGACGAGGCTATTCAGTTCGTTGCTGACAAGCACGACAGCGAGTACCATGATCTTGTGGCTCGCAGTCTGGTTGAGATGGCGACCAATGTTTTCGTCGGACTCCTGCTGATCCGCGATGCCGCCGTCGATGCCAAACGTGCACCGCTAGCCGAGCGTTATGTGCTTGATGCGATCCGTGACTTCAACCGCAACAAAGAGTATGTCACTTCCGGAGATGACAAACTTATCTCCAACTGCCGTGACATCATTGACTACTGATATAGGAGCAAAAATAATGAACAACGATTACTTCGCCAGAGCCAAAAAAGTTATCACTGATCCGCAGGTTCTCGCTGTGGTCGCCTCCAAGCGCGCCCGCCAGCTTGCCGTCGGCAATGCCCGTCCGATGGTCAAATGCGACAGCCCCAACCTGCTGGATATCGCGCTGCTCGAGATCGCCGAAGGACTGCTCAGCTATGAGTTCGCCGACGAGCAGTCTGCTGAAGTTCCTGCTGAAGCGGAGAGCGACGCCGAGTAATACATCTGATTCAGAAAAACACCGCAGCGTGTTTTGTGAATACAGTACAAAAAAGAGAACGTTCCGTAAAGAGCGTTCTCTTTTTTTATGTACTCATTCAGTCAGACGGTGAAGATTTAAAAAATAGGTGCGGAAAACTGTTGTGACAGCGCAAATTGAAACTATAAAAAATAAATGATTTATTTTATTCCTGCAAACTGATTTTTCCACAAATCAATTTCTTTTTGCGGGATTTTTAACTGAACTTCCCATCCGTTTTTCAGGATTTCAGGCAAATCAGAACCTATTTTTTCTTCCGGAATAAATGGCAGAGCAATATCTTTTCCCATTTCCTTTGCTCTATTGTCAATTCCAATGATCATTGACTTGCAGCGATGTTGCATAGCACGTATTCCGCCGTGCAGTCTCGTTCCGACAAAATCCGGTTGCTCTTCATCAAGCAGCCGATCATATGCAGCAAGACTCGGTGCGATCAATTGGAATTTGCCGGCAATTGTTTCCGGTACAATGGAATTGAAATAAGGAACATCATCATACGACTGCGGAAAGAAAAATAATTTTTCATAGTGTTCCGCGCAACATTTCAGCAGCAGCCGATCCCGTTCCGGATTTTTTGCGTAAGCAGTAAGCGTAACTGCAACCGAGGATTTCTTTTCCGTCGGAATTTTCCGGCAGAAATCTTCCGTTAATTTCCAGGTTGTTGGGCAGCCTGTGCAAACAACATTGGTGAATCCGCAATTCAACAACTGTTCCCGTGTGTAATTATCGCGCACAGAATGCAGATATCCGGGATCCAGCAAATGTTTATAAAAAAAACGTGAAACGGGGCTGATGCCGTTTTGATATTTTCCCCAACCGGCTCCCAGCAAAATGGCAGATCGATATTTCCAGATATCTCTGAAATTTACCACCCAGGTGCGTTGCGGTTTTTTGCCACGCAAAATATTTGTTCCCCCAAGGAAACGGTACTTTGCACAGTTGTAGCGGAAAAGTGCCGGAGAATGCAGGGGGGTTTTACAGGGCAGTATGCCTATCTGTGATTGCGGAAACATCTCTTCCAGAGTCCGGGAAACTGCATCGGCAATAATTGCATCGCCTACATTGTCAGAGGCAATTGCAGGGCACAAATGAACGATATAGTTTTCGATGCACTCCTGATAAAAGAATTTATTGAGAGCGTGATTTTTGATGTGTTTTCTAATGGACATATTCAGATTTCAATGTATTGTTTTTTGTATCAATTTTTCAAAGATTGCCACATATTGCTCTGCGATTCTGGGCCAGGCGTGAGTTTCCAGAATCAGGGATGCATTTTGATGAAAACGCCGGTAGTCGTCTGCTGTCAAATGCTCCAGAGTTTCTGACAGTGCTTCCGGATTGCCCGGCGGAACGACTTTTCCGTTAAAATCGTCTTTCAGCAGTTCCCGTATGCCGGGAATGGCGGTGCCGATTACCGGGACTCCCGCAGCAAGACTTTCCAGAACGGTCAGCGGCATGCCCTCGCGCAGCGATGGCTGCATAAAACAACGGCAATGACGCAAGAGCCAATCACGTTCATCCGGAGTGACTCTGCCCAGCATATAAATCTGTTTTTCAAGTTTCAATTGAACAATCAGGTCTTCCAACTGTCCGCTCATCTGACCATCGCCAGCCATGAGCAATGGCGGAGTGGAGATACCTTTCTGCTGCAGGATGCTGTATGCCCGGATCAGATTATCCAATCCTTTTGCCGGATGCAGACGTCCAACACTCAAATCGAATGTTTCCGGATTGCCGATGGCTTGCAGTTTTTCTTTGAGAGAAAGAGACAACTCAGGATTGTCCGGAGGAAAACAGCCGTTGGCAAGATAATATGCTTTGTTGCAGCCGGTCAGCCGGTCGATTTCCTCACAAGTTCCGGTTCCGACACCGGTGACAAAATCAGCATCCTGCATTGCCCTGATCATACGGCTGCACTTGATTTTACTTTTGCGGTATTTGGAACCGGGGGCAACATCTCCGGCATGAGATGTTAAAACAACCGGGATATTATACTTTTCTGCGAGTTTTACAGCCAGATATCCGGTGGGATACATCTGATGAGCGTGAATGATGTCAAATTTGTACTTCAGATGCAGCTCCTGCAGCATTTTTTTCGGGGAATGTAAAAAAAACACTTCGCTGCGGGATCTCTTATAGTAATAGACCGGGTATGGAAACTCCGGTGCTTTTTTCATCTTTTTGGGAGTTTTGGCAAGAACAACCACCTGATGGCCCATCTTGCTGTATTCCAGGGCAAGAATATGGACAACATTTTCCATGCCTCCTACATTAGGCAGAAAAGATGAGGTGAAAAGACAGATGTTCATGCAATGATCCAATAATACACAATTTATACAATGAATTGTATAAATATAGCACGCATTTTTGCAAAATCAAATGTTGGGGCTGTTTTTACGGTATGCGGCTGCTTTTTTCGTGCAGTTCACGCAGCTCGCAGGGAGTTCTTCCGAAGGTTTTCAGGAATACTTTGCCGAAATAATTCGGTGAGGCAAAACCTGTGCGTTCTGCGATTTCCTTGATTGAGAAGTGCGTTTCATGGAGCAGGTCGAAAGCCTGTCTCATTCTGTAGTCGGTCAGATATTTCTGCGGAGAGATTCCGCAAATGTTTCCTATGTTCCGCACCAGCGTTGAACGGTGGACATCCAGCGTTGAAGCGATTCCGTCGATAGTGAGCTCCGGATTGTCGAACTCTTTTTCTACAATAGATATGAAACGCTCTGCAAGCAGAGTATCCTGTCCGGTATCAGGAGTTTTGGCCCGGACCAGCAGCTCATAGCCGATCGCACCGGATCTGATTTCCCCTTCGGCTCCCGGACGGCTGATCTCTGAACGCAGTTTCATAAATAGTTTTTGCGGACATTTTCCTGCCTGCCACGGTGTTCTGGTCAGCTCAAAACGGTCAATAAGGCTCTGGCAATCCGGACCGTCGAATGTGACCCAGCAGAATTCAAAATAACTTGTTGCCTGTATGCGGTGGCAGTCTCCCGGATAGTAACAGCAGCACTCGCCGGGACGGAGTGTAAAAGAGCTTCCGTCCTCAAGTGTAAACTCCCCGGAACCTGATATGCACCAGAACAGTTCGAGGAAATATTTGCGGATCGCAAGATCTTTCCAACCGCTCCAAACCCGGTAAAAACCTGTCGAACGAACCATTATAAGCTGGTTGACGATTCCTGTTTTCGGCAGTCGGTAAACTTTTTCAAACATGATGTGTCAAGCTCCTGTTATGAATTTGTGTTTGCAACAAAATTACTCTATAAACTACATTATTACCCTTGCAAAGTCAAGCTTTTTTGTGTATAATATATAAAACAATGTACAGAAATACGCAAATTTTACGCAAATCATAAATGCTGAAAGGATTTTTTTAATGTCTGCGACAAAAGGCCCAAAAATCGTGGTGATCGGAGCCGGAAGCTACTTCTTCGGAAAACCAGTGATATACAATGCTGTTACAAGTCCGATACTGCAGAACGGAACTCTGGCACTCGTCGATACTGACCAGAAGGTTCTGGATACTATGATGAGTATCGCAAACCGTGCAGTTGATTACAAAAAAGTTCCGCTGACTGTGATTGGTTCAACTGATCGCAAGGAAGTCATGAAGGATGCAGATTTTGTGGTTTTGTCTTTTTCGTTCCGCAACTCGTACTACCGCGGAGTTGATACCCGCATTACCAAAAAGTACGGTATCACCATGTGCTCCAGCGATACCATCGGACCGGGTGGTGCATTCAGAACTCTCCGCGAATTGCCGGAGATCCTGCGTATTGCCGATGATGTCCGCAAACTCTGTCCGAAAGCGTGGGTGATAAACTTCGTCAATCCGACTGCCGCACTCGGTATCGGACTTATGCGCTATGCTCCGGATATCAAAAGCTTCGCCCTCTGCGACGGAAACCATATGCCCTACTGCCGCCGCTGGCCGCTCGAGCACGTCGGTATCATCCGTCCGGATGAAGAGCCGACACAGGAGATGATCGACAAGCTCGATATGACCATCGCCGGAGTCAACCATTGTACCTGGATTCTGCGCTGCTTCTATGATGGCAAAGACCTTATGCCGGGACTTAAAGAGTTTACCAAGCGTGCTTCTCTTAAAGAGTACGAGAAAGCTCCGAGTCCCAAAGCCAAACCGCGTCTCAACGAGAATTACCGCCGTGTTCTTACCGAACTTTACGATGCTTTTCCAACTGCTGTCAGCCATACCAAAGAGTATGTTCCCTTCTTTCAGGGAACCGGAGTCATGCCCAATGACCCTGAGCCGCTAATCACCTTTGACGGTTACAACCGCCAGGAGGAAATGGATAAAGCCTGGGCCGCCACCGAGAAGTTTGCCACCGGCGAGACTCCCATCGAGGAGTTTTTCAAGCAGGGACACGGAGACCATGCTACCGATATCATCGAGTCAATGTGGGGCAATCTCGGCAAGAAGTTCTACATCAACTGCGCCAACCGCGGAGCTGTTCCCAACCTTCCGGATGATGCGTTCCTTGAGCTGCTTTGCGAGTTGGATATAGAAAACGGTCCGCAGCCGCTTCCGGCGTGTGATATGCCCCGCGGCCTCTGGAGTCTCACCTGCCGTGTTCTCGATACTCACGAACTTACCGCACAGGCGGCTGTTGAGTGTGACCGGCACGTGCTTCTGCAGGCTTTGGCAAGCGATCCGCTTACCACCAATCTCGAAGATATCCGCATGATAATCGACGAGCTGCTTGAGGCTGAACGCGAACACCTCGACGAAAAGTGGTTTGAATAAAAGGGACAAATTTTTATGAAAAACTGTCTTTCAAAGTGCTTGCTGCGGACGGCTGCAAAAAACTCCGTTTTCCGGGGTTTTCTTTGCGTCATTTCCCTGTTTGTCTTTTTTGATGCCGCAGCTGCGGAACGTTTTGCTCTTGATATGGGACAGGAAAAAGTCGCATATTATTTTGCAGAACACGATATTATGAAGGGTGACAGCACATTGGAATACGCTGTCATCTTTATCCACGGCGCAGGCGGAGGTGCAAAAGATGCAGCAAGAAGAACCCGGGCAAAGTTAAAGCAGTACAAGCCGGACAGCAGGGTTTACTGTATAGCTCCGTCATTTCTGACGCAGAAAAACTGTCCTGCAGTAATACGCAAAGATGCTTTGATGTGGGCGAGAGGATGGCGTTGGGGTGATCCTGCAGAAAACTGCAGCAAGGCCGGCAGTTTCGATGTGATTGACCGTATTTATACCACATTTTCCAATCCGCAGCTTTTCCCCGCGATGAAACGCATTGTGCTGTGCGGATTTTCCGCCGGCGGACAGTTTGTCAACCGCTACGTTGCAGTCGGAAAGCTGCCTGTCAATCCCAAAATCGATACAGTTTTCATTTCAGGTGCAGGTTCAAGCTACCTTTACGTGGATGATCTGCGCTTTGTTGACGGCAAGTTCCAGAAAGTGAAAGCTGATAACGGCTTCAATAATTGGTATCTGGGATTGGATAACAGAAATGACTACTGCAAAGATTTATCCAAAGAAGAGATAATGAAAAATCTTTCCACCCGGCAGACCTACTATTTTTGCGGCACGGCTGATCACGGAAAATATCCCTTCCCGATGCAGGGCAAAGACCGCTTGGATCGTTTTGAGATATATCAGAAATATGTGGCAAGATTTCCGTCATGGAAAAAGGCAACGCGTTTTATTACTGTGCCGGATATAGCACACGATACGCTTGTTTTCTTCCACGAAAATATAACTCAAAAATTGGTGTATGGGGAAATCAGCAAAAAATAGTGGCAATTTTCATTTAAGATAATCTGACAATAAGGTGAAAAAATGAGAAAAAAAGAATTTACCCTGATCGAACTTCTGGTAGTTATCGCTATCATCGCGATTCTTGCAGCAATACTTATGCCCGCTCTGTCATCAGCAAGAGAGCGCGGACGTCAGGCAACCTGCGCCAATAACCTGAAAACCCTCTTTCTTGCCCAGGCTATGTACGCGGACAATTATACATTCTATTGTCCCGGACTTTTTGGAAAGAATTCGACTTACGGTGAGGCTTATATGCCGCTCGTCATGGAAACATTGTTGATGCCGTTTGTCGGAAGAGCAGCAAATCTTGCCAACGCCGATTATCGACAGTACCTCAAATCCCCTGTTATGAACTGTCCGAGCTTTGTTGACCGGGCAAAACTGCCGAATATCCGCAGTTATAAACCTAACTCCTTCAGTCATCCCCGTACCTACCAGAATTCTGCAAAAACAGAAAACTGGGTGTCGCAGTCGATTCAGGCGCACTACTGGAATTCGGAGTGGTGTCTTGCAATCAGACCGTCGTCTAAAATCAAAGATCATCCCAATTCTGAAGTTATCTTCATGTCTGATGTCGGTTATCTTCGCAGCGATAAAGTAGCACCTGTGTTCATACAACGCGGAAACTATTTGAAAAGCGAATCCCCCACCTCAACATACACGAATGCCTTGCGTCACAACGGACGTCTCAATTCGGTCATGCTTGACGGACACTATCAAGCACTGACAGCTGATGAAATCAATCAGGGAATGTACGTCAACAGATAAGAGAAGAAAGTTTAAATCATGGATTGGAATGCACCGGTTCCTCCATTCGAGGATAGCCTTGTCAGGTGTGATTGCAAGGCGGTCAGAGCCTGCCCGGATGATGCGCAGTATTTTTTCGGTTACTTTGACAAGTCTCCGTGGAACAAATCCGGCGACCTGCTCAGCCAGCGTGTGACTTTTTCTCACCGCCAGCCCAGATTCGGAGACCGCGCCGAGCTCGGAGTTCTCCGCAACGGCAGGTTCACCGCTTTCGCCTCCACGCTTGCGTGGTGCTGGCAGCAGGGATGTATGCTGCAGTTCTTCGATGAAGATACTGTGATATTCAACGACTTTGAGGAAGACCGGTTCGTATCCCGCCTCTGCAACTTCAGAACGGGCAGAATACTGCGCACCTACGATCGGCCCATCTATTGTCTTTCAAACGACCGCAGCTATGCGTTGAGTCTGGATTTTGCCCGCCTCGACCGCGAGCGTCCGGGGTATGGATATACCGGAGTGTGGCACAAGGGGCTCAATTACGCCGCTCCTGCCGATGACGGCATCTGGAAAATTGATCTCAAGACAGGTGAGAGCAAACTGCTGCTCACCTACCGTCAGCTCCGCGACCAAACCGCTATGCCCGGAGTCTGCGATAACGTCTGCTGGGTAAATCATCTGTTGTGCAGTCCTGATGACAAGCGGTTCGGTTTCCTCTTCCGCTGGCGTGCCATCGGAGTCAACACTTTTTTGAATTGGCAGACCGTGTTTTACACCTGCGGAGCCGATGGCGAAGACCTCTATTGTCTCAATAACGAAGGTATGAGCAGCCACTACAGCTGGGCTGATGACAACCATATTGTCTGCTTTATCAGCCGCCACGCATACGGTTGGCAGCACTATCTTATGACTGATCGCTCCCCGGTCGAGCAGCCGCTTACAACCGGCAGCTTATGGGGCGACGGCCATTGCACCTTCAGCGCAGATAAGAAATGGATGCTCACCGACAGTTATCCGTGGCCCGCGGATTACAGCCGCCGCATATACTTGAGGAATAACGAAACATCCCAAGTGTATCTGGTGGGAGTTTTTAAATCCGACTCAACGCTTCCGGGCCCCTGCCGCTGTGATCTGCATCCGCGTCTTTCGGCTGACAACCGCACGATATGCTTTGATTCAGTGCACGAAGGCAGGCGTGGAGTTTATCTCATTGACGTTTCAAAAATAACTTGTAAGTGATATACAATGTAAAGGGGGTTCCTGATGAACTCAAAGGCGGTATTGTGTCTTATTTCTCTGTTTGCGGTGCTGGCAGCCTGGGCAGGGGAGACAACAATAGATCTTCACAACTACATATTCAGTCGCTATAATAAAGGAATAAGGGATATTGTCCTTCCTGACGGCAAAGTCCGCTGCCGTGGAGTCACGCTCGGAAAAAACGTAGAAAATCTTACCATTCGCGGTGGCAAAAACACCATGCTCATCTGCACCCGTCTCGGACAGATTTTCTTTCTCAACGGCTGCAAAAATGTCACATTGAGAGATTTTTCCGTCGATTACGATCCGCTTCCCTTCACCCAGGGAACAGTTACGAAGATCGACCGGCAGAAAAATATGGTTTACTTTAAGCTTCACGCCGGATATCCGCGTTTGAAGAAGCCTTATATCATCAAGCACCATCCTCTTTACTTCAACGCAAGCACCCGTGAGTTCAAGTTTGGAAAAAATGCGGTCGGTCTGATCAAAGTTGAACGCATATCCGACGACGAGGGAGTTGTCTGCTACAATAACAACCGTTTTGAGATCGTTCCGGGAGACTTCATCGTTCTCAACGTCCGCATGGATGGCGTCTTCAAGGTGCGCGGCATGACCGATACTCTCACCTACCGCAACATTACCCTCTATTCCGGAATGGCAGGTGTCTTCGCCCGCCGCGTCAAGGGTCTGCATACCATTGACGGAATGCGTGCCATCCGCGGAGGCAAAAAGCCCGAAGGAGCCACCGAAGAACGTCTGCTCGTTCTCTGCGGCGACGGCATAAATTACGCACACGGCAGAGTCGGAGCTGTCATCATCAATAATGAACTCTCTTATCTCGGAGATGATTCAGTGAATCTCCATGGAACAAGTTTTCTTGTTCACAAGCCGGAAAAAGAGACTAACTCCTTCCTCTGCGTCGTCGGAGGAACTTTTGACTTTGATTCCTACAAAGAGCTCATACTGCCGGGTGACCGCATCCGTCTGCTCGCAAAAAACAACTACGCGATCACAGGGGAAAATACCTTCCGCAAGATGGAAATGACCGATGTGAAAATTGACAACCTCAATTTGAAGCTGCTCTATCCGACCAAACCGCCCAAAGATTACAAAGTAGTGCGTTTTTATGTGGATAAAAATAATCTTCCCGAGTCCGGAATGAGAATTGATGTTCCGGCGATAAATATGCCGGGCTTTGTCATCCGCAACAACTATTTTCACCATCACCGTGCGCGCGGAATGCGCATCATGGCTCTCAACGGAGTCATTGAAAACAACCGGATCGAACAGCTCGAGCAGCAGGGTATATCCGCAGGCGCAAGTTACGGGCTCTGGACCGAAGCCGGGTGGGTGGAAAACATTATCATCCGCAACAACACAATTGATACAGTCTGTCTCGGAGGAGCCTCGTTCAATCAGAACTCCTATTCCCCCGGGGCCATCTGTACCTTCAGCCACAATGATTTCGGAGGCGGAAAATACTATCCTTTCCCCGCCTGCAACAAAGGCGTTGTCATTGAGAACAACCGTATCAACAACTGCGCCCTTGCCGGAATCCATCTGATATCATCATACGGAGCTGTCGTCCGCAACAATGTCATTTCAAACTTTGACCGTGAGGAGGCTCCCCTGTTCGGAAAACGCTTCGGTATCAAATACCGCAAAGGAGCGATCGGAACTGATTATTCTGAAAAAGCTGTTGTAGAAAACAATAAAATAATAACTTCAGGTAAATAAAATGAAAAAATTACTGCTGGTCATCTGTTCCGCTGCTGCCTTTCTGATGGGGGCGGAGGAAATAAAAAGCATCAATTTGTCCCAATATATCCGCAGCCGCTACAAAGCGGGACAGCGGGATATCGTTCTTCCTGACGGCAAGGTGAAGTGCCACGTCATGACTCTCGGCAGTGAGTTCAAAGATCTGACCATCCGCGGAGGCAAAAACACCGTGCTTATAAGCACAAGGCTCACTTGCGTATTTTTCCTCAACGGCTGCAAAAACGTTACGTTGAGAGATTTTGCCATCGACTATGATCCTCTGGCTTACACGCAGGGAACTATTACGAAAATTGACCGCGAAAACAAAAGAATATACTATCGCATCCATGACGGATACCCCCGGCTCTCCAAACCCTATATGGTAAGACATGCCCTGTTTCTCGATAAGGTGAGCCGGAAACTCAAATATAACTTGTACGGCAACAGCTGTACAGCAAACGTTAAAGTCACTGATTCCGAAGGATACCTGCAGTATCAGAACAACAAATTTTCGCATAATGAGGGTGATTATGTCGTTCTGAATTTCCGTCAGGATTGCGCCCTCAAGGTGCGCGGCGGGGCAGAGAACCTTAAATTTATCAATATTACCATGTACTCCGGTCCCGGCGGAATTATCGCCCGTAACGTCAAAGGCACTCATATTGTAAGAAACTGCCGCGCCATCAGAGGTGAGACTCCGGCAGGAGCCACCGAACCGCGTCTCTTCTCTCTTTCTGCCGACGCCGTCAATTACGCTACCGGACGTCAGGGCCCCATCATTGAAGGAAATGAGTTCTCTTTTATCGGAGACGACTCCGTCAACCTGCACGGCAGATCGCTCTATGTGGTGAAACCTGTTCCTGAAAAGGGATATTTCCTCTGTGCCACAGGCGGCAAAGACCGCAACGAGTATCTCGAACTCATCAAGCCGGGTGACAGAGTCCGTTATCTCGCCAAAAAGAATTATGCGATATTCCATGAAACCAGGATCAAAAAAATCGAAGCTGCCGACGACAAGGTGGAAATCAAAGATATGAAAGTTTTGTATCCGCCGAATGTACCCAAGAGCTTTACCCTGTTCCGTGTCTATGTCGAAGGAACCAAGCTCCCCGGAGAGGGAACCCGTATCGATGTGCCTGAAATCTGCATGCCGAATTTCATTATCCGCAACAACTATTTCCATGATCACCGTGCCCGCGGAACCCGCATCATGGCGAACAACGGTGTCATTGAAAACAACCGCATCGAAAATCTCGAACATCAGGGCATCTCGGTCGGAGCAAGCTACGGTTTCTGGACTGAAGCCGGCTGGACAGAAAATATCATCATCCGCAACAACGTTATTGACTCGGTCTGCATCGGCAGCTCGGCTTATCGCAGAATCTCTTATTCTCCGGGAGCCATCTGCACCTTCGTCCACAATGATTTCGGCGGTCACTATCCGTATTTTGCCGGAAACAAGGGTATAGTTATCGAGAACAACCGTATCAACAACTGCGCAATTGCCGGAATCCACCTTATAGCTTCTGACGGAGCTATTGTCCGCAACAATACCATTTCCAACGTCAACTGGGCGGATACCTCGGAGTTCGGAGCCCTTTTCGGTATTAAATACGTCAAGGAACCTATCGGTACATTGTACTCAAAAAATGCCGTAATCGAAAATAACAAGGTGATTAAATGAAAAGAGTTCTCTTTGCTGCATTCTTTGCCGCATTTTCCCTCGGCGCAGCTACATACTATGTAGATAACGTAAAGGGAAATGACAATAACGACGGTTCAAAAGAGCGTCCTGTCGCTTCTATCGAGAAGGGACTCTCTCTGCTCAAAAAGTGCGACCGCCTTGAAGTTGCTCCCAATAACGGTAAACCTTACCGCCGTCCTTATCCGGGAACTTACGGTAAATCATACAGCGTAAAGCACGGTGGAACTGCCGGTAATCCGATGGTCATCAACGGTAATGGTGCTGTGATATCCGGTCTTTCTGTAATTCCGCAGAAAGTTTGGAAAAAAGAGGCTGACGGGCTTTACAAGATGTTTTTCTGGCCGATGAGCAACATGTACCGCAATTACAAGAAGCAGGATTATTGGCTTCCGGAAGCAAAAATATTCTTTGTCGATGGTGAACGTGCGGCGAATTGTCTGTCAAAAGACGAGTTGAAAAAGACTCCCAACGCCTTCTGGTGGAGCAGAAGTGAAAAGAGCCTCTATTACAATTCTCCTGCCGGAAAAAGCCTTGCAGATGTCCGCATCGAGCTGCCGTCCAACAACGGATTTTACGTCGTTGCCGACCATGTCAGAGTGGAAAACTTCACGATGATACTCTCTTTCAACGATGGATTTGATACCAACGACCGTCCGAGAAACGTTATGTTCAGAAACTGCGTGGCAGTTGATAACTGCGGACAGGCGTTCAGCTGTCACTTTACAGGAGTAGTCTATTACGAAGATTGCGTTGCTGTGCGCTGCGCAAGTTCAGGGGCCTGCGATGTTCATTACTCCAACAGCAATTACAACCGCTGTGTGTTTATTGACAACGTATTCGAGGCAGGTGTTTTTGCCGCCAATTACAGCGCGCACACCTATTCAGACTGTCTGATTGCCGGGAACCGTCCGTTTGAGCAGGTCTGGCAGCACCAGAGTTCACGGATGTTTTTTGACAACTGCGTGATATCAGGATGCGGAGATAAAAATCCGCTGGTCACACTCCGCCACGGATCTCTGGGCTTTCTGCAGTGCACCCTTGTCAATGCAAGCATGATAAACTTCAATGGTCCCAGGGATAACCGCGGCTCATTCCTGCTCGAGAACTGCGTTGTCGGCAACATGAATTCCCACCTTATGTCTGTTCCTCAGGGCAAGGAGAGCCATTTCCGCCTCGCCGGAAACGTTTTCTGCGGCAGCAAAGGCATCCGCGTCGGCACAAAAGTTCTGAATCCCGGAGAGAAGGCGGGCAGTTTTGAGACCAATACCTTGTGGAGCAAAGATAATCCCTCGGGCAGATGCAATGCGGAAATAAAGAAGTATATCCGTCTCCCGGGAGCCAGTGGAGAGAAACGCCGCTGCGGTGCTGATCTTCCCAAGAGCGTCTGGGATAATTACGAAAAATACCGCAACGCCAAAACCTCCGTCGAAGGAATATCTTTCGGCAAATAAAGCAAAAACTCCGGACTCCTGCGTCTTTGGGCTGTTTGATAACAACTGCAGTGAATTATCCGGAGTTTTTTATTGAAATACAGGGGGCTTACCGGTTTCAGAGATAAAACCGGTTACTTTTCTGATCATCAGTTGGACAATGACAAACGCCTGACTTTTCAGTCAGGCGTGACTTTGTTATGCCAGTATGCCTTTGGCGTTATCCTCAAAGATATATCCGCTGGCATATTCTCCGCAGCCGCCGCCGGCAAGGATATTTTCAAACAGATCGCACTCAGCACCAAATTCCGATGAATAACTGCTGCAGTAAATTGTAATGGAACTGTTTTCATTTCCGGCGACAGATATACGTACACCGCCGTCAATATTTTCCTTTACAAGTTTATCCTCAAGTTCTTGCTGTTCAAAAAACAGCTGAACGATATTTCCCTCTCCCGGCAGTTGGTAGATGATATCATTTCCCCAGGTTGACGGATCGCCGTAGGCAAACCAATCGTTGCCGCCGCCGCCATGCATCACATCATCACCGGCTCCGCCGATGAAACAATCATTATTGCCTGAACCGATAAGACAATCATTGCCTTTATCACCATAGAGAGAGTATGCGGTATTTGCTCCACTCCAGATGACATCATTGCCGTTTCCGCCGTAAATGGCAACAGTCTCTCCTGAAAATTCGAATTTATCAGTGGTCAAGTCAATAATGTCATCACCGTTACCTGCATAAATGGTCGTGATGCCGGAAAGCCGCTCACATTTATCTGAGTCCGGGAAGGCAGAATAAACATCATCAAGGAACAGGGCATCTCCATTATCAGAATCAGAAAGATACAGCAGTGCAGAGTCATTTTCTGCTCCCTGGAAGATATCGGCATAGCGGTTTTTGCCGTACAACTCCATTTCTACGCAAACTTCACTTCCGGCAGACCATGTTTCCGGTAATTCCGCATGCGTGGCAAAGTACCCTCTGCCCCAGATGCCGGAACTTTCTGCAAAGAAGACATCAAGGACTTCATCGCTTTCTCCGGCATCGAACAAAATGGAACTGTCATTTTTTGACTGATTTTTTCCGGCAGAGAAGTCTCCGCCTTCCCGATATTCAGTTTCCAAGCCGGGAGCAAAGACCTGCCATTCGTATTCGCCACCGGCAGCCGTGACGATATTCAAAGCATTTTTTTGAGAAAATATCTGTATGGATCCATTTTCATCTTTCCGGGAAATATTCACAAAATATCCCCCCGCTCCTGTTGGGTTGTGCCAGTCAAGTTCAATGGAGCCATCTTCGCCGAAGACAGTCTGGAAGGCTGATTCAATAACTAAACTCAAAGATTTTTTATCTTCGTCATAGACCAATTCGTAACGGGCATCGCCATAGGTGAAAGCATTTTCATTTTCACCGGTTTCCAAAGACCCCAGTTCGCCTGTTTCAGATGTAACGCGTATCGGGGTACTGAAACTGCATTCTGTCACGTTTTCCGCCAGAAGGTAACTGCCTTCTGCCTGATCTGCTGATACAGTTATGGAAAACTGGAATGTCCCATTGATTCCGGAAAAATTATTGATGATTCCGGACGGGTTCCCTTGTTTAAATGAGCTGATGTCAAAAATAAATTCAGCTCCGGTCATAACTTTGACTTCGCCGCCTTCAGCAATCGACAGAGAGCCGGTGGCAATGCTGCCATCCGGAAAAATCAACTGTTCTCCCTTGCCGATTACAGCATTGGTAACACATTCTCCGGCGGCAACACATTCTCCGGCGGCAACAGTTTTTTCCGGAGTATCGTCATCATCTTCTGCTCCGGTTGTATAGCCGTCATTTGCATTCCATCTGATTGAGCCATCCTTGGCAGTAATGATTCCGCCATCGCCTTTGATCTGCAGTTTTTCCAGCAGAGTTTCCATATTTCCCTTGTTGAAAAGAATATATCCTCCGGCTTCCGCGTTGGTGGCATCAATGGTGATAAAAGTGATATTTTCAAATGTTTCAGCAGCATCACCGGTAATATCAAATAATGCTGAGGTATCTAAACCGGTCAACGTTATGCAAAGTTCCGTTGCGGACAGCAAATTGCCGTGGATCGCAGATCCGGCGGATATGGTTATCATGTTATCGCCGCTGCCCATATCAATATCACCGTAAATGCCGGAACCGCCGTCAACGGTCAAATTGTCATGTCCGGCTGCGAGTCCAATATTTCCGATGACAAGGGTTTCTTGATCGAGTATAACTTGATCATCACCATCTGAACCGGTGACGGCAGTTTGCTGCTCAACGTTTTCCAGCAGCTCATCCAAGGTGCCGGAAGTCATATATTCAAGAATGTCAGAATTTTCAAATTGAGAGATTCCTGTAAAAATATTGGCATTCACAGTCGCAAGCTTCAGCTGAACCGCATCAGCAAAAACAAAAGCACCGCCGGACGTCTGCTGCTGACAATTCACAATGATATTGCCGCGGAAATCTGTAAAATTCGTCCGGCTGCCCTGTTCACCGTAAAAGACGGCGACAGCCGTTTTGCCTTCTTCATCATCTTCGCTGTCGCTGCCGTCTTCATCGGCAGCTTCCGCTTCTTCTTCTCCGGAATCTTTTGTGGCGGAAAAAAGAGTCATATTAAATCCGGAGAGAGTGATTTTATCCTCCAATGAGATTGCAACCGGCAGCTCCAATGCATCAGCATCAGCAAGGCTTTTATCAAAATCAATTGTGTTTTCGCCCTGCATCGCCGCCGCCTGCCTTGCGACCCGCAACAAAGTTCCGCGGCCCAGGGCGCGGTTGTCTGTAACGGTGAATATTTCCTGATGTACCGGAGAAATATCACAGACAAACCCTATTGTGCCCAGTTGTCTGAACTCTTCCCGTGTGTACCATCTGGTATTTTTTTCCGTTGAGGAGCTTTCCGGACCCCAACCGTAATTCAGGTGAAACAAATCTTTTTCCTGGTCATATCCATCAATCACGATTGCGTGACCGGGGATTCCAAATGCAACAGGTGCGCCATTGTTCACATTTTCAATCAAAATCTCAATGGCTTCATCGGTCAACTGGTAGTGGTTCGATTCCTTGTTTTCAGTCAGCCACAAAGAAAATTCTGCTTCATCCATTTGGTCGAAGTCTATATTACAGGCACTTTTAAATCCGCAGCGCAGGAACGGCTCGGCAGAATAAACAGCACCAGTTCCCCAGACAGGTGAGTAGATGGATTTGAACATGACTCCGACAGAGAAATTCAATGCGGCAATATAATCCGCGGCCTTAAGAGAATTCAACGCGTAATCACCGACCTCAGGATCAGTCGGAGCAGGAACAAAAACTGAAAGTTTGTCGTTGATGGCCTCAAAAGACAATGTTCCGTCTGTCTCGCTGCCGTCTGCAGAAATATACACTGTCAGCGCAGGAATATTGGCATAAATGACATAAGCATCCTGCTCTGTGAGTACATCTGTTTTCAGCTCATAGTCAATGTTATCATTCAGAAAATCATTCAGCAAATAATAGTAAATGATTTGAGACGAAGCGGTTGTGGCACAACCGGTGTAGGAGTGGGTATCTGCAGAAAAATATCTCGCAAGCGGTGTATACTGATTGTAATTGATGCCATTTTCCAAATTTTCATTGCTGCCGCAGGAAATAACTTTACCCATCTGCGTCCACAGAGTTGAAAGTAAATATTTTTTTGTAACGCTCATAAGTGACCTGATGTTGTTTTAAGTTAATGTTCTAGATTTTGTGAACCAGACATACAAAACTCTATTGCAGCTTCTGTTTCTGCACGCTTAAATATACTCCGGAGCTTTTTGTGCAGATTGAAATACGGGGGATTTCTTCTCTGCACAGAGATGCTCCTGCCCGTTTTTCTGGTTTGGAACCGGGAAGAGGAATCATTAATCTTTAAAGCCGTCAGAGCAATTCAAGTATCATGGATACCAGTTTGTCTATGGAAGCTATTTCTATTCTTTCGTTTGCTCCATGGCTCTCTTGTCCGTCCAGACCGGTTATGAAGACCGGACAGCCCATTTTGTAAAGATGACGTGCGTCAGTTGCTCCGCACAAACGTTCCGGCTTGACGTTTCTGCCGAATGCCCGGTTGTAAGCTGCGACTGCGCGTTTTACGACTTCTGATTCCGGATCAGTTTCATACGGATCACAGCCGATTTTCATTTTTACCTCAAGTCCGGACTTCTCACAGATGAACTTGTAGATTTTTTCAGCATCCTCCAGACGGGTTATCCGTACATTTATATGTGCTGACGCCTTGTCTGGAATACGGTTGGATACATTGCCGCTTTTCAGCACAGTCAATGCAAGAGAGGAACGCCAATCTTCGATACCTGAAGGATTTTCCCACGAGGAGAGCACTTTCTGCAATCCGTTGATAAGCTTGACGTTGGGATTGTCGAACAGCCAGGGGGTTGAAGAGTGTCCTCCTGTTCCGGTAGCGGTAACAGTGTAATTGACGATTCCTTTCTGGCTGTAAATGACACCGTTTCCGCCATCGAGGACATATCCGCATTTTTCCGCACGGTAGCCGTTTTTGACCATGAAAGCGGTGGTTGAGCCGCCGATTTCCTCATTGGCGGTGAAAATACAGCCGACTTTTTTGCCGGCAGGAACATTACACAATATTTTGGCAGCGGCGACGGCGTGTCCAAGGCAATCCTTGCTGCCGCGTCCATACAGAATACCGTCTTTAATGACCGCGCTGTACTGCGATTCGTTCATTGCAGGAACCACGTCAAGGTGAACACAAAGAATGTGATCCTGAACTTTTCCGGGGGCAGTTGAGGCAAAAAGGACATTGCGTTCTCCGTCGCGCTCCATGGTGCAATAGAGTCCTCTATCGGACAAAAACTGCATCATTCGCGCCTGAACTCTGTTTACTGCTGCGATATCGCTGCTAACAGGACGCATACTGATAAGTTCGCACAAAAGTTGCAAATAAGCATCATTATTTTCCACTTTGTTTACATTTCCGCAATTTGCGCATCCGGCAACACCAACTCCGGAAAGCAGCAGCGTAAAGAAACTGACCACGCTGCGCAGGCAGCACTTCATTCGTTTTCTGCCGGAAACTCCAGAATTACCGCTCTCGACACCAATTTTGTTTTGCATAGTATTATACCTCATAAAATTAATATTTGCTGACCATGATACTAGTATTTGAGGAATATACAACCGGGTTCCGGATTTGTCAAACACATTATGAGTAAATAACAGCACGGTTGGACTGTTTTGGGGTAGTTGCACAAAATTTTATTCCTTGAGACCGCCCAGAAAGTAAATCCATACCATGCTGACCAAAGGGGCCACGAGGAAAACGTAAACGAAAAACGGGTGGTCGTCTGCCAACTCTTTGGAGTTAGGGAGCACACATACCAAAATCGTAGCGAATACGTAATAAACAGAAAGACCCTGCTATATTTTCTACAAAATTTGCCTCAAATCAAGTAGAATCGTTCTCTGTCAGCCTTTATTTTAAAGCCGCATTTTGAAATAAAAAAGTCACCTTTAAAATTGTACAAAAAATACCTGATTTCCCGTTTTGATCTGTCTCTCCGAGGAGACAAAATAGAGCAGTCTATAATCTGAATATGCTGCCATTGGTCTGCAGGAATAATCAAGCTTCCCCGATGTCAACCATAAGGTTGACAAATATTGAAGAAACAGAGACAGTTTGCTTGCAAATGAACGTGACTTGTGGTACATTATCTATGTGAGTTGTAACCTTTGAATTTTAACGCCACAATGGCAGGAATTATTATGGCAGCATCAAACGACGTAATCTATTTAATTTGCGTTCAATGCCATAAAGCAGTGTAGAGTAAGGAACCGACAGTATGAATACTTATACAACGCCTTTAGAAGCTGACACGAGATTTCTTATTGACAGAAGCCTTGAAAATCTTGGTTGGAATTTTAATGGCAAGAATAAAAATGTATTTGTCGAACAACCTCGCACCGAAAAAGAACGTGAAAAATTAGGTGGTCAGCGTCCAGATTACGTTCTATACTCAAAAGAAAGTGATAAGCCGCTTATTGTCATTGAAGCGAAGAAGAAAGGTTCACGTATTGATTCTGCTCTCAACCAAGGAATTGAATATGCTCGAACATTGGGGGCGCCTCTGGTATTTGCGACTGACGGTGTTTTCTGCAAGGCTTTTCATACAGGAGCCAACCGTACTCCGATTTTGAATGGAGAAGAAATTGATGAATTCATCCGCGAAGCTTTAGCCTTGCGTTTTTTAAAAACACATGAAGTAAATACGGTAAGTCCCAAAGTTCAATATGACAGAAAAGAGCTCATACGAATTTTTGATGAAGCCAATAATATGCTTCGAGGAGAAGGTTTGAGAGCAGGTATTGAGCGTTTCGGAGAATTCGCTAATATTTTGTTTCTGAAACTCATTAGTGAAAGTGAACAGATTAAACGTGAAAGCGGCATTAAAACTAATTTTGATATTTCCTGTAGTTGGGATAGCATAAAACAAATCGCCCCAACTGCAAGAATTGGATATATCAATCATACCGTTTACGAAAGACTCAACACTTTGTATAATACTGATATATTCACTCCTTTGCAAATTAGAGATGAAAGCATATTGAAAGACATTATGGATAAGTTGGATCCTCTTATGCTTACGGATGTGGATAGCGATGTCAAAGGAGATGCATTTGAGTATTTTTTGAAGGCTTCAACAGCTACAAAAAATGATTTAGGAGAATATTTTACTCCTCGCCATATTGTAAAAACAGTGGTGCGTCTAGTTAATCCTCAAATCGGGGAAAAAGTGTATGATCCGTTCTGCGGTACTGGCGGTTTTTTAATTGAGAGTTTCCGTCATATTTATAACAACATGGCGAGAACTGACTCAAACCTGAAAACATTGCGAGAAAGTACTGTTTATGGTAATGAAATTACCAATACTGCACGTATCACCAAAATGAATATGATTTTAGCTGGGGATGGGCATAGTAATATTGCAATGAAGGACAGTCTTGCGAATCCTGTCGATGGTACACACTCTTGGCGAGACGATAAAGGTGATATTCATTATGACGGATTTGATATTGTCCTTGCCAATATGCCATATTCACAAAAAACTAAATATGGTAATCTTTATGATCTTCCAAGTACTAATGGTGATAGTATTTGCGTTCAGCACTGTATGAAAGCAATAAAAAATACAGCCGAAAATGGTAGAATGGCTCTCGTTGTTCCGGAAGGCTTCCTGTTCCGTAAGGATCTTGCGAAAACACGTGAATATTTGCTAGATCATTGCCAGCTCCAGAGCATTATTTCTCTGCCACAAGGTGTTTTCTTGCCGTATACTGGTGTTAAAACAGATATTATTTATGCAACGAAAGTCAATCAGAAAGCCAAAAGTTCTCAAAAGAAAAAGAATTTTTGGTATTTTGACGTAAAAAGCGATGGTTATACCTTGGACAATCATCGCCGCAAGCTTGATACTCCAAGCGATTTGACAAAGTATGAAGAGTATCGAAAGTTAGATAAGGATCAGGCTGCAGATATGCTGAAGGTGGGTTTTGAGGTTATCTCGCTTGATAAAGTGCGAAGGAATTCTTATATCCTTGTCGGTAGCCGGTATCGTTCTAATGAAACAATTGCATCTAAAAATAATTGGTCGTTAGTCAAGGTTGGAGATCTATTTGAACTTGTTTCGGACACAATAAACCCTGTTGAGGAAACTGGCCGGACGGTATACATTGGTTTAGAGAACATAGAGCCGTCAACCGGAAGACTCTTAGGTGAACTTGAATGTGAGATTGATTCTATCAGAAGTGCTAAACGAGTATTTAAGAAGTCTGATATTCTATATGGTAGGTTGAGACCTGCATTAAACAAGGTCGCTTATCCGAACACAGACGGCATTTGTTCAACAGACATTATTGTTCTCAGAGCCAAAGATAAAGACAGCATACTGCCAGAATTGTATAGCCGTATTTTTAGAAGCGCTTGTTTTAACGAGATGGTTCTAAATGGAGTTAGTGGTGGCCAGCTCCCTCGTGTAGATGCCAAATATTTGTTAGATCTCCCGATACACCAAATTCCTGTAGCAATTCAACAGAAGATGGTTGAAGAGCTTGAGGGATACCAGCACATAATCACAGGTGCCAGGACTGTTGTGTCAAACTATACTCCTCAGATTATTTGCCAGGCTGATACTTACAAAACATTAGCAGAAATAGCGATGTTCAAGCCTTCTAAAGATGAGGCCAAGGCGTTGCCGGAGGATACCGAGGTTTCGTTTGTTCCCATGGCTGATATCAATACTTTCGATGTTACATTTGCACCAAAAGAGAAGCGAAAGCTCTCCGAAGTGCTTTCTGGCTTTACCTATTTCAGAGATAATGATATTCTTCTTGCGAAGATTACTCCTTGCTTTGAAAACGGGAAAGCTGCCATTGCTCGAAATCTGACAAATGGTATCGGCTTCGGGTCTACTGAGTATATCGTAATACGAGCAAACACCTCGCTCGTATATCCGGAATGGATTTTCTATCACATCAATACCCCCGAGTTTATTGATGGTGGGAAATCGTTTATGACTGGTACTGCTGGTCAGCAGCGAATTGACATTAACTATGTCAAACAGTATCGTATTCCGGTTCCATCTCTTGAGGAACAGAAGAAAATTCTTGACCAGATTAGTTATGAACAATCGCTAATTGAGCCATCTAAGCAGCTCATAAAGGTTTTTACCGAAAAAATTGAAACCCGTATAAAGGAAGTCTGGGGTGAGTAAAGTGTCTGATGTAGTTGATTATACTGAGGTACCATATCTGCAAGAAATATTGAACTATCTTCCTATTGACCCCGCTGACGAAGAGGACGTAATCAATTACATCCAGAATATCACCAATCTCATTGCGGTAAACTACAAATATGGGCAATACCAGTTTGCCTATTTTGGTCTCCACCTTCTTTATATGACCTATATCTATTGTACGGCGTGGAAAATTGGGCAAATTGAACCTGAACGTTACAAAGATGCCATCGTATTTGCACGTTCATACAATGGACGGGAAAAAGATTTGAAAATTGAAGATGCAGATTCAATATTTGCGTATAGTCTGATTCCCGAAAAGGATATTGCGAGACTGTTCAAAATCATTGAATTGGATCGCTCTCAAATTTCTGTCGTTGGTGATCTGGTTTATATAAGAAACGAAATGGCTCATGCATCGGGTAAGTTTGAAATACTGACGGAAGATGGTTTCGACGCAAAGGCAAACAGTATTCTAACATCAATATCGTGTATTCATAAATGCATGGACAATTTGATTCGTAAATGGTATGCTCAGGTACTATTAAGTTTTTGCCGGGGAGAATATGACGGCTATGATCAACCTCAAGATGTTATTTCTGAACAAATGATTCAGTCATTTAAGCTTTCTGTAAACGAGCTCCTCGTTTGCAATGAAATGAGTGTCCGTCGTCTGATTACCGAACATAGAGGGTATCAGACAAAACTTAAAAACTTTAAGAATGCTATAGCTGACTATTGCCAAGAAGTGGGATACATTTAGTTTATTTTTTGTATTGAGTTCTATTAAACAATACTATTATAGTAATTCATAACACGCTATGACTAAAATATCCATACGGTTCTTTAATGACCGGGAGGTGCGGGCTATTTGGTTGAGGATAACCGCGACGGTTGATAATTGAAGAAACCGGAAAATGAGTTTTTATTGATATTCAATTATTTACAGCAGAATGACTTGTCCTTCTGCGTATTTTTTTGTTAAATTTCCCAGAGGATGTCACTTTCTCTATTGGTTGTAATATATTGATTATTATTGTATTACAGAATGACTGCCGTTTTCTTGTATTGATTGGACTTACAAGATGGCGCAAAACTGCAACCATTATTGGCAAAAAAAGGTGTAAATTGCTTAACTGCAATAAATTACATCATTTCAGCGTGTGAGATATACTCTCTGTAGTCCCTAAAAAACAGAGAAACAGAGACACCTTCGCCAAGGCTACGGCGTCCAAGGAGGATTTCTGAAATGTCGTATTTTTTGCAAATCCTTTTGTGTCAGGCACTTTTACGGCACAAAAAAAGCCAGTCGAGTGACTGGCTGAAATTTAATTGGTAGGGGAATTAAAAATAATGCTAACTCGCTCTCTGTTTTTGAGCAAAACGCAGGTGTTTTATCATCAATGATTTACAAACAGAGATTTTTCTGAATGGAGAAAAAGGGGCAAAATAGTCGGATTTTATGAGGAAAAACGGGAATAGCGAGAATGTCCTCCACAGGAGGGTGCAAAAATTCCTTTCACCCTCAAAAAGCACCGGAAAGTGCCTTTGATAAATATAGCATAAATGCCGAAAAAAGCAATCCGCAGTTCTCCGTTTTCTGTTGAACGCCGACAAACGCCCAGAAATGGCTTTCTGTGCCGAGTTTTGCTGAAATCGGGACACGCGTTGCCCTGCGGCTGACCTTCGCCACCTGGTGCGTTATAAAGGGGATTGAGCGGAATTACGCTGCTTGCTTTACCCGGCGATAGCCGTGAAGCAGCCCACCGAGGAAAGAAATCTCTTGAATTTCGTAACTGCAACTTTTACCGCAGTACCTACATCAACTGGTCAAGTTGCATACTCAAACATAACCTTTACCGAAACTCCGATTGCCAAAATCCCATTTTAAGCTCTAAACGGGACTGCGCAAAAACATCGCTTTAACAAGACAATGATTTCAATGCATTTATTACCTTGGCGACAAAAGGTATGGCTTCCTCATGAGACAAACGTTTTACGCATCTGTCATTAACAATATCTAGAAACTCCTTGCGAAGATCTGTTTTATCTAAAATCTCGTCCTTTATTTGGGGATCTCCTTCCCGAACCCAGAATTGCGCAGCAAAACCATTGAGTTCATAATTCATATCCAATGACAATACATTGCCTTTGTACAAAAACCTGTCTATAACCAAATTATTCCAACTCCACACCCATAAATTGGTGAAGGGAGCATATCCCTTTTCGGTGTAGTGATTTTTCAGCCCGAGAAAATATTTTTCAAACAATGGGGTGTTTTCCAACTTTTTGAATTCAGCGGCGGTTTGTAAGAATTTCACAAAAAAGTTTGCATGTTGTTCTATGACAGTCGAAGAAATCATATCTTCCAAAGAATCACAATAAAGCTTAAACCAAACAAATGATCCACCAGAACCGATATTCAAAGATTTGCTCATATCATGATCGGCTTTATATTCATTCTGTAAAATCTTAAAATTGCTTTTGATTTTGTCCCATGTTCCAGTTTGTCCAATTTCCCGCTCTGCTTCATCCCAATTTGTAGTTGTAGAACCTTTGAACACCATAAAGCCACAACTCCAATTTGCGACATACTGTTTTTTTGTATCATCATATGTCAGGCTGAAAGATACGTTGTCAACGAGATTGTCATTGTCTTTTTGATAGCGGAAATTAAGTTTAGTTTTTACCCTATCATTTAAGCTGACAACTTTTTCTATTTCCGGCAATATTTGGTTGGCTTTGGGAAGCAAACGGTCTCTGTATGCTTTCAGCCATGTAGATTTATGAAAATCAGTATTGGGGGTATCTTTCTGTTGTTCTGTTGCTTGAACATTGGTAACAGAAGATAAACGCATAACTTGGCTTAAGCAATCCCCCAGGTTTTTTCCTTCCGGAATAATTTTGATTATCTTATTAAGCATATTGGATATTTCCAATGCTCTCTGCGACAAGAAATAATCATTATTGCATATACGAAACAGAATTAACTCCCATTCCTCATTGAATTCTTCATTGTCTTTTAAGCGCTTTTCAATATCATTTGGCAATTCAGGGAGCGCAAATTTCTGAACAATTTCATTGTCCCATTCCCGAAAATCCGGTTCTATAAGTAAGGCATTATAAATTGCAGGATAGGTATTCTGAATACATACCAAGGCAAAATTCAATACTTTATAGCTCTTAAAATCATCATCATCCTGTTTAAAAACAGTTTTTTCTGTTATCAAACGAATCAAAGACAAAGTGTTCATTAGTCTTTTTAACGAACGCGGATTACTCCCTACTGACCACTGGGCAAATTCGGTAAGGTCTGTTTTTAATTTGCTATTATTATTGTCAGAGGCATCCAAAAAACCAATATCCGTTAATTTTTGGGTTAAAAAATTGTCAATTTTATAAGAGGACATTGGCATAGAAAAAGGCAATTGAATTATCTTATCAAAGAATGAGCGAAATTCTCGTTCATTCTTGGCCGTAAGCTCTCCAAATTTAGGTTTCAAGCCTTTTACCACAACATCGTAGTCAATTGCTAGGACAAAAATGCATCTTGGCAGATCAAAAATATTCTTTAACAACTCCAAGATTTTTACAGCTATAGGAGGATCAATCCGGTCGAGGTCATCTATGAAAAACAAAAATCCACGCGATCCGTTGGCATCATTACCTACGGTTGGAAAAATCTCATCAATAGCCTTTTTTATATCTGTCTTGAGTTCTTCTACAATTGAAGATGCTGGAAGGATGTCGTTTATGGTAAGACCATTACCGCCATTCTTGCAACTTTTATATGCTTCTAAAATGCTAGAACCAACTTCTGGCACTGCCACTAATTGTCCTAAAATATTAACAGAAGCTGTTGCAGCAAAAGTAGCTAATTTCCCAGAAATTGCCTTAAATACACTTCCCTTGCTTTGTTCTTTTTTTCCCATCTGCTCAAGAATGGCACGTAAAATTCCAACGATTGCTTGGTCAGGAGTACAAAGCATCGAGTAATGCCATGTGTTAACCTCTATGGCATAGTAAGGAACATTACCATGCGTCAATTCTGCTTTAAGGACATTCATCAGGGATGTTTTTCCGCTTCCCCATTCTCCCTGCAATGCAATGGTAAGAGGAGCTTCTGCGCCTTTTATAAATTCAACAAGAGCGCGTTGATAACCATCTATATCAAATAAATCTTTTTCATTGTCCCCGTTCAGAGGACGATCAATAACGCTAGTTGGCATAATCAGTCCTTTCAAATAAACACCTTCACGATTGTAATATATCATAGAGTTGATATTATGTCAAGGAAGAATATTGTAAATATTCTATGTTGACATAGCTTGGCATAATTGGCACGATTTTTGCTTGTATGTTGGTGGACACAATTTTTACCAACATGGAGGCATAATATGAAACTTTGTGGACTTGATTTTGAACCCGCCAACAGTTGCAACGGTAGCATTTGTTCTGTCGGAGTGGCTATTGTAGAAACTGGAGAGGTGCTTGAACGGAAAGAGTATCTCATAAAGCCGCATAAATCGCTCGATTGGATGAGTAAATTCTGCCGAGAGATCCACGGAATAACTTATGAAGATTTACGGGAAAGCCCAGAGTTTTCAGAAGTTTGGCAAAGCGTAAAAACAATGCTGATTTCTGCTGATTGTGTTGTGATCCACAATGCTCCGTTTGATCTGCGACATTTACATAATATCTTATC
>JAZQTR010000011.1:0-3723 GCA_045630865.1 Victivallaceae bacterium | reverse complement strand
TCCGACTTGGTAGTTTTCAGGAGTAAATACGCTCATTCCGGCAAAGGCAGTGACTTTTCTCGGCATCGGGAAATCGAGCAGCCAGTTGAATACGTCGAAGTCGTGGCATCCCTTATGGATCCAGAGACCGCCGCTGAAAGATTTCTTGCCGTTCCAGCGGGCCATATAGGTGCGTCCGCCGTTGTAGTATTCGCTGTTTTCGATCATGATGACTCTGCCGATGTAGCCCTCGTCAATGACCTCCTTGAGTTTGACCAGAATGGGGGCGTGGCGGAGATTAAATCCGATCATAGCGATTTTGCCGCTTTTTTCAACCTCTTTGACGATGTTTTTGCATCCTGCAACGGTAGTCGCAAGCGGTTTGTCGATGAGAACGTTGACGTTGTTTTTCAGAGCCGTGACGGCGCACTGTTCGTGAAAAGCGTCGGGCGTGGTGATGATGATGCCGTCGAGATCTTCCTTTTTGAGCATTTCCTCAAGATCGGTGTAGACAGGGGGATTGCCGAACTCCTTTGCGGCGGAGCTGGCTCTGTGCAGGTTGGTATCGCACAGAGCGGCGATGCGACAGTCGGTGCGCTCGCTGAGCATTTTGGAAAAGCAGTATTTACCGCGGTTTCCGATTCCGACAACGGCGATGTTGAGTTTTCTTTCCATTTTCAACTCCATTGGATCAAACTGATGGTATTATTACAATTTTTATTACTGTTTTTATAGATTCGGTGCAGACGGTTCCGGGGCTTCGCAGGAGTGGGTACTCGGGGGCATGAAATCCGGTTCTGCGTAACTTTATTTTTCCGTTCAGATCAGTTCCCGTGTCCAGACCTGCATGGTCGCAGGTCCGCGGTTCTGCCACAGCGCGTATGGTATCGCTGTGAAAGAAACTTCTTCAAATGAGGCCTTTTCGGTTGAGTAGAGCGATCCGCTTCTCGGAACTTCGCACAATGCTTTGCCTTTGATGCCGATGGTTCCTTCAGGCAGTCCTTCGGCTTTTACCAGTTCAAACTTCTGATTTGCATCGATGACATACCGCCAGAGCTGTCCGTCTTCTCCGGGACTCTCGATAGCGTAAACCAGCGGGCCGCGGCAGAGGGCGATTTTGCCGGAGTCGCTGATGACGCCGGTGTGGGCGCGGAGTACTTCCACGGGCATATCAAGGCAAATCTCTATGGTGTCGCCGCTCTTCCAGGAGCGTTTCCACTCGGGGGAGTTTCCTGAAATACTCTGACACTCTCCGTTGAGTTTAATTTCAGCCCTTCTGCACCAATCGGGGATTCTGCAGGCGAAGGTGAAATCGCCCGGGGCGTCAAAGGTGACAGTGATTTTTCCATCGTAGGGGTAGTTGCTCTTGACAGATATGCGTCTGCCGTCGGAGTCGATGCTGCTCTGTACCGGAATATTGAGGCGTACTCCCTCTGCGCTCTCTGACCAGACAAATGAGCCGAGCTGCGGCAGAAAGCGGCAGAAGTTGGTGGGACAGCACGAGGTGTTGAACCACGGCTGACGTACCTTTTCGTAAGGAGTTTCCGGAGTTACTTCGAGCATGTTTTTGTAGAAGTAGTGGTTTCCGGAAAGGCTGATTCCGCTGAGTATACCGTTGTAGATGGTTTTTTCCACGACTTCGGCGTACTTCATTTCTCCGGTGATGTTCAGCATACGGTTGGCGAAGAGGGCAAGGGAGATCGCGGCGCAGGATTCAGCATAGGCGGTCGCGTTGGGCAGAAAATAGGCTTTGCCGAATGCTTCGCCGTCTCTGGTCGAACCGATGCCGCCGGTGATATACATCTTCTTTTCAACAATATTGTCAAAGAGCGTCTCACACACCTTGAGAAGTTCATCATCACCTGATTTGTAGGCGACATCAGCCATTCCGGCGTAGAGGTACCCGGCACGGACAGCGTGACCGACAGCCTCGTTCTGCTCGCGTACCGGAATATGAGCCTGAAATACATCAGGTCTGAAGACAAACGGTCTGCGCAGATGTTTCAAGTCCGGATGTTTGCCCTCTACTTCCACAAAGTAATTTGGGGATTGACCGCGTTCATCGATAAAGTATTTTGCAAGGTCAAAATATTTCTGTTCGCCGGTCACTTCAGCCAGTTTGCAGAGTGCAAGTTCGATTTCCTCGTGTCCGGGATAAGCCGGGATCTGATTTTCTCCGTGGCCGAATACGGTGATGATGTAGTCAGTGTAGCGGCACATGGCGTCGAGAAAATTGCGCTTGCCGGTGACTTCATAGTGGGCAACGGCGGCTTCGATAAGGTGTCCGGCGCAGTAAAGTTCGTGCCACTCGTTGATGTTTTTCCAGCGGTTTTCAGGATCGACGTGTCCGAAGTAGCTGTTGAGGTAGCCGTCGGGAAGCTGTGAGGCGACGATAAGGTCTACGATCTTATTCATTTCCTCTTCGAGTTTTTCATCCGGATTGAGGGCGATTTCGTAAGCGATACCCTCGATGACCTTTGCTACGTCGGAATCCCAGAAGATGTGCGGACGGTTGGGCATACCCTCCTGCCAGTTGTGTTTGAATGCCTCGATTCTGCCGGTTTCGTAACAGCGCGCGATGGAGCTGGGAATGGTGCTTTCATGAGCCATTTTCATACGCAGGGAAAGCACATCGTCTGTGATCCTGCACTTATTCCATTTGAGAGGATGGGTGTTTTTCATAGTTATTATCTCCGTAAAAACGGTGTTTATATGCAGTTGTCAAATATACCATAGCGCAGCTGTTTTGTCAACCGGATAATAAGGTTTTAACGGTATATAGAGAAAGAGAGTATTTTTTACTGCTTTTGCTTGATTTATCTCCTGTTTTGTGGTATCTTATATAAAAAGTAACTGATTAGTTGGTTTTTGGTAAAAAGGAGAAAAACTATGGAAAACACAATGCCTGAACGCTTCAGCAGCATCGAAATGCTCGAAGAGACTCTCTGTATTCCCAATGCGGGACTTATCGACATGATGCGCCGCCTTGAGGGTGACATCATGATCCTCGGCGTCGCCGGAAAAATGGGCGTCACGATGGCACGTCTTGCCGTCAATGCCATCAAAGCCGCCGGAGTTTCCAAGCGTGTCATCGGAGTTGCCCGCTTCAGCAACGCCGAAGAGAAAGATAAGCTCGAAAAGAGCGGAGTCGAAACTGTCGCCTGCAACCTTCTCGACCGTGATCAGGTTGCCAGACTTGAGAAAGTTCCGAACATCATCTTTATGGCTGGACGCAAATTCGGTACTAACGGCACCGAAGAGCAGACCTGGGCGATGAATGTCCTTGCTCCGGAATACGTCTGCGAACACTTCAAAGACAGCCGTATCGTGGCATTCTCCACCGGCTGTGTCTATCCGCTTGAAAGAATCGAATCCTGCGGAAGCACCGAAGAAACCCTGCCTGCACCGGTCGGTGAGTACTCCCAGTCCTGTCTCGGCCGCGAGCGTATTTTCCAGTACTACTCCAAGAAGAACGGAACCAAAGTTCTGCTTTTCCGTCTGAATTACGCCATTGATCTGCGCTACGGAGTGCTGCACGACATCGCTCTCAATATCTGGAACGGACAGCCGGTCGATAACTCCGTCGGCTTCTTCAACTGCATCTGGCAGGGCGATGCCAACAGCAACGCTTTGAGATCTCTTGAGCTTTGTGAATCTCCCTGCGCGATTCTGAATGTGACCGGTCCGGAAATCGTGCCGGTTGCCGCCGCTGCCAAGAAGATGGGTGAGATCATGGGCAAAGAG
>JAZQTR010000010.1:0-18723 GCA_045630865.1 Victivallaceae bacterium | reverse complement strand
CTTGGCCTCCGACTTCCGCCGCGCCATATTCTTCCGCCGAGATGACACCAGGGATTGGTGACACCGGAGGGAATGTAAAATGAGCACTCCGTACTTTTTCTTCCATCAACTGACAAGTTGACCGTTACTGCGGATTTCGGGGAAATTCTGCAAAAGTGATGGTAAATGCCTTCTTTGTCAACATTGAATGTTATTGCAGTGATTTTGCCGTTCCGGACTATTTTTCCTTCAATTGAATCTTTGCGTAAAGAGGCAATCTGTTCCGGACGGTCAGTCGCATCAACAGATATATGAAACGGCATGGAAAGACCGTTTTTCAACTGAACGAGAAAGATTGTCCGGCTGATTCGGGGCAGGGCGATCTTTTCCGGTTGCGGAGTAATGGTCAACTCAATACGTTTCGAGTTTGAAAAAGATACCTTTTGCGGTGATACCGTGTATGGAGCATCATTTGTGCATCTGATTACTGCTTCACCTGCAAAACCGTCAAGAGCATGAAGAGTGATTGTTTGCTTTTGGGATTTGCCTTCAGAAGAAACTGAAAAATGGAGTTTGCGTTTGTCAGCCGAAAAAGGCAGTATTCGTACAGGATGCTCTTTGGACGGAGCAATATCACTGATGCCGGAAACTGCACTCTTTCCGTTGTCGGTCTTTACTCTGTAGGCTGCCGGATTTACCGGAGTGCCGTTGTTGAGTTTGTAAGTGTTGTTGCGGATAAGGCAGCTGGTGATATTCTGTTTTTTGAGGATCTCTTTTTCAAAAGGTTTGCCTCCGAATGGATTGATGCCGAATTTCCAGTTGCCGCGTATAATGTTTCCGAAAATGTTGACCTGTCCGCGGCCGACCAGACTTGAGTTGTTTTTTACTGCAGCTGATATCGCACCATACTCTTCACCGCCGTCGTCAAAGAGGTTGTCGAAGATGTAAGAGGGCCCGGCAAGGCATGGCGCAGCACTTACTCCGCAGAGAAAATCGGTGATATAGTTGCCGAAGTAAGCTGTATTGATCTGTCCTCCGTCAAGCTCCATGCTGTCATCGTCGCCGAATGCAAAAGTGTTGCCGGAAATTTCTGTATCCTGATAACTGCCTCCACATTCTATAAAATTGTGTGCGCTGATAACTGCATCGTTCCAACGGTGTTGATCACTGCCTATAAAGTCATTGTTGCGCAGGGCGAGAGCCTTGGTATCTCTGGCAAAAACTGCATCGGGGCCGGCAGGGTGACAGTAGAACCAGCTGTTGGATGTTCCTGTCGGATCGTGAATGAAACACCGCTCCACACGGATAGAATTTGAGTATTCAATACAGATTCCGGAATCGTTGTTGAGGAAATTGCCGCCGGAAAAATACTTTCCGTTGAATCTGTCACTCCGGTCAACCTGCTGAACACCTTTTTCTCCGTAGCCGGAAATATCACAGTTGATTATTGCAATATTGCCGCAGTTCCAAAGGTGGATGGCGTTTCTTTTGCCGCCTCTGATGGTCATGTTTTCAAGCAGAATATATTTCGCGTTCTGCAGAGAAATGGCATTGTCGCAGCTCTTGCCGAAGTTCAGAACAGTTCCGGGCGATGCAGTGTAACGGATATATCCTGACGGAGTTCCCGATTCTTTGATGACAAGAGGTTTGCCGGCAGTGACAAGAATTGTTTTTGCAACAGGTATTGCTTCTGATTTCGTTTGAAAGGAGGCTGTCAGGGATGATTTTCTGCCCTTGTCGGTAAATGAAACTCTGACCTCATATTCTTCAGCACTTTTCAGTCCCGGAATAATTGATCGCGCTTCGCGTCTTACATGATCGAAAATCAGAGGGGGTGCATCCCTGAATGTTGCTTTACCTTTGCCCCGCACCTGCACATGTCCGGAAAACTCCGTGTTGACAGAACTTTGCAGATCGGCAAGGTAGAGGCTGCATACATTGTATCCGGGAGAAACTGTCAGCGCAGGCTCTTTGCCGGCAACATATTGCTCCACTGCAGTCAGGCGTATGTTGGAAAAAACAGCGTGTTTTGCAAACGGTTGATCATCAAATACGCATCTCAACAGCACCTGTACTTTATCCGCTCCGGTGGGATCGAAATAAAACTTCAGGTGATCGCGTGTTTTTTGGTTGCGATGAGAATTTGTCCGCAGAAGGACTTTGTTGTTTTTGAAAGTGACAATCTGGATAAAAGCACCCAGAGGAACACATTCCACATCTGCTTCAAACAGCAGCGGCTGACTGTTTTTTGGCTTTATTTCAGCAACAGCTCCGCCCAACGACTTTTTTATCCCCGGAGTCAGTATCAGGCGTCCGTTTTCTTTTTTCAGACGGGTGACGTTTGACCGGTTCGGGAAAAAATCAAGTGGATAATCTGCCGCCGCCAGGAGCGGAAGCAGTATTATTGCGAGCAGAGCTTTTGCTTTCATGTTGTACCTTTAATCAGTATATGAGGTTGCGGAAGTTTTCAACTTTATGCAATGTGAGCAGATTGCCGTTGTGCGGATCGACAGCCCGTTCATCTCCGGAGCGGCTGAAGATAAATATGTCATCTTTGTGGATTTCCAGAACGGCATACTGACGGGATGCTTTTTCAGTTCCCGGTCCGATGGAGACCATTCCGGCAAAACACCAGTCAACTCCGTTTTTGGAAAAATGCAGCTGCAGTCTGCGTCTTTCAGAGAACGGCAGATTGAATCTATCAGGGGGAAGACATTCTATTTTGGTCATGGAATCCGTACTCTGGCTGGAAACCATAAAGTACATTTGAGTTGTTTTGTCATAGACCATATCAAATCTGATTTGTCCGCCGGGGAAGGGAATGTAGAATTGTTTTGTACCCGCCGGAGTGGTGATGTTCTGAATCTCAAGGGTTCCGTCATCCTTTTCGACACCCATGATCACTACGGCAAGATTGGTGAGGCAGACATTGGCACGCATCGTTATAACGACATTCTTCATTCTGGGATCGTACCAGCGGTGGGTCGGGTCATAAACGCGCCAGACATTTGATTCGATGGCTCCTTCACCATTGTTTATGCGGGGGTCTGGTTTGCCCGGATCAAGCTCTCCGATGGGATAGCAGGGCACGCCGAGGGCAGGGGCGTCATAGATGTGGGGCTGAAGGATGAAGGGTTCGGAAAATTTCCAGTTTTCAACCTTTGTCAGGTCAGAGTCGGCCTTTGCACGCATCATCACCGGAGCCGAAAGCGACCAGTCTTTTGCCGGAGGAACACATTCTGCAACGCAGGTCAGGGTGTTTTCGTAAATATCGACGCGGTTGCCCATGTGCGCCCAGCGGTATTTATCATCGAGGACAGAGACCTCACTCCAGGTGCAGCCGTTATCATCACTGCGGGAAATCAGCAGACGGTCATCCACTCCGATTATATAAAGCGCATTGCCGCTTTTAAACATGACTGAGTGATACATCGGCAGAGTGGTTGCAGATTCCGTCCATGTTTTGCCGTCATCATCGGAGTACATTACCCGCAACTGATTTCCGAGTCCCCAATCTCCGGCTCGTGAAAGCGCACCTCCGAGCGAGGCGACACCGGCACCGCCGAGATCAAAACAAACCAGCATTCTGTTGTCAAATCCGTTGCATATTCCGGGGGAGTAGCAGAACACATTTTCCGGAGCCGGAGATTCAAAGAGTATTTTTTCGTCAGCTATAAATTTCATTTTTTGCTTTCCTTATATATTATTTTGCCCAGATACTGATTTTTGTTCCCGGGCTGTTGTACCAGTGATTGGTTGTATTTTCAACATGACCATCGCCGAGAAGGAGATTTGCTCTGTCATTGTGACGGTAATGAATGCGGTTTTCTGTATTTCCGGGAGCAGAATATTTGAGCGTATGGAGCTGAATGGAGGCTTTAGACTGATTGCTGTCCACAAGCCAGATCACCTGACTCGGGCATTTGTATCTGTTCACTTTTATCGGGGCGTAGTTACCTTCTCCGCCAATTCTTCCGCACGCTGTTTCAGAAATTATATAGCTGCGGAACGAGTGAAATACAGCTTTTTTACCGTTGGGACTCTGCAAATGATACTCGTCACCGGTCGGGCAGACAAACACTCCTTTTCTGGCAGACTCATATTTTTCTTTCTGCATACTGAAGTTCGGGGCGAGCATTTTGACAACATAACTGTTGTACGCATACCACGGAACAAGCTTCTTGGTTTCTTTGTCTACGGGAGCAATTGAGTCACTGGACATGACTCCGAAATCATCAAAGTTATGGCAGTATTCGAGAAATACCATGCCGATCTCTTTGAGATTGTTGCGGCATCCGGCATCTTTTGCTCTGGCTCTTGCCTGTGAAAGGGCTGGCATCAGGATACTGGCAAGGATGGCAATGATGGCAATTACGACCAGAAGTTCGATCAGAGTGAATGAGGCACGGTGTGTTCTTTGCTTTGACATTTGATTCTCCTTGGTAATATTTTACATTGAGATTCTTATTTTTTCCATCATAAACTTTATACCGTTGAACATCGCTCCGGTGTCATTGGCGATACCGAAATAGTTTACTTTTCTTGCCAGCCACCGGTCGAAATTGCACTCGGTATAGACTCCGAGCGGAATACCTTTTTGATTTACTTTTCTGCAAATGTCATCGTAAACCGAATTGAGTTCCGGATCATCAAAACAGCCCGGGATCCCCATTGTCGCAGAGAGATCATAAGGGCCGATCATTATACTGCCGATACCGGGGACCTCAAGAATCTCATCCAGGTTGCGGTATGCCTCTATATGTTCTATTTGCAGAATAACCATAGGTTCATCCACGGAACGTTTGTAGTATTCGCATATGTTGTCTGTTCCGTAGAGATGCCCGCGCCGCATACCGCACCCGCGGTTTCCGCCAGCCATCGGATAGCGGCAGGCGGCAACAGCTTTCGCTGCATCTTCGGCTGTATTTATCATGGGAATGATGATGCCGGCCGGGGCGAGGTCGATAATTTTCTTTATCTCTGTGTGATTGTTGGAAGGAACTCTTACCAGAGGAGCACAATCTGTTCCGCGCAGAGCCATGATGTGCATCTGCATTTCCACCCGGTCAAGGATTCCGTGTTCTCCGTCGATCCAGCAGAAGTCGAGTCCGCTTGCGGCTGCAATTTCTGTTACGGCTGGATCACTGAGAGTTATGCAGCATCCAAGCGCAGGAGTGCCGGACTTTATACGGGCCGTAAATTTTTCAAAGGAGTTTATTTGCATTTGCTTTTGTTCCCGAAAAAGTTTGATAAATCTGTTTCCCTGTTGGTTATAATACATAGTATATCGGACTAAAACAATGTTTTATGCCTTTTTTTTAGAAAATTTTCATTGAATTATTCAGAATTAAATTTATATTATTACGCAACTTTACAAAAGGAAAACAGCTATGACTTATACCGAAATAGCAAAGCTTGCAGGAGTATCTGAACCGACTGTATCCCGTGTGATAAACGGTTCCGGCGGTGTGTCACCTGAAAAACAGCAGCGTGTTTCCGCGGTGCTTAAATCTCTCGGCATTTCTCCGGGTCCCCGCCGCAGGCGTATGCGCAGTAAAATAATCGGCCTGCTTCTGCTGGAGGCAGATTGTGATGCCCAGGCGTTGGTGGGTAAACTGGATGTTCTGTGCAAGTCAATGCCCAAAAAGTGGGAACTTGTGCTTCTGAATAAAAGAAACGGAATGCAGGAGGTCATAGCCGGAATAATCCGCAAGGAATTTGACGGTCTGATTATTGCCGGTTTCGGAAAGCTCGACGATGATGTTGCGCATTATCTTGACCGTATCCCGCATATCTGGCTCAACAGCCATCCTGATACCGGAAATATCCGCGGTGAGAACGTTACCGGCAATGAACTTGCCGGAAGGTTCGGGGCGCGTTATCTGCTCGACAACGGTTGCTCAAATGTGGCGGTTGTATCCGGAAAAAGCATCAATCCGGGAATTACAGATCGTGTCAACGGTTTTGCTTTTGAGTGTTTCTTCCGCAAGGTGAAATATCGTCAGATAAACCTTGAACTCGACGGAGAACAGTGTTTTGAAAATGCTCCCGGCGACATTCTGGAGGACAATATGAAAAAGGTTTTGAAAAGCCGGTATTTTTCAAAACTTGATGGATTGTTTTTTGTTGAAGCAAGACTTGCTGCTTTCTTCAGCAGAGCCAAGGCGATGTGTTGTCCGGAACAACCGCATAAAAAGTTGATTTGCGGCGGCAGTTCAATGGATTTTATTTCCGGAATTTATCCCCGTCCGGCATATATAGACCTCATGCCCCGTATGGTGGCAGAAATGGCTTTTGAAAAAATCATTGACCGTATCGAAAACAACGATGCCGATCCGGGATTGGAAAAAACAGTGGTTTTTACTCCGAGGTTGATCCCGGGGGATATTTGAATAGCGGAAAAAGCATCTCTGCCGTACGGATTTTTTTGTTGCGTTTGTGGTTTCCGGAGCACTTTCCGGTAAATAGTGGAAAAGTTTTTCCGGTGGTTTGTAAAATTTCTTACAAGATGATATATTAATAGTTAAGTATAGTATAAACATTTGACGGTCAGATCTGCGCGGACTTCAAAACGTGTTTTTCCGGCAGATGCACCGTTGCAATTTTAAGAGGTGAAATATGGCAGAGGAATTGCAGGGAATTCTCGACCGCATCAATGCTGATGGTATTGCCAAGGCAAATGCCGAGCGCAGTGCGATTGTGGAAAAAGCTAAACGCGAAGCTGAAAAAATCGTGGCAGATGCCAAAGCAGAAGCCGCTGAAATCAAAAAGTCCGCCGAGGTTGATGCCGAGGCACTGGCAAAGCGTACTGAAAATGCTCTGCGTCAGGCTGCACGGGATATCAAGATCTCTCTCAAGGGTGAGCTGGAAAGCCGTATAAACAAGGCTGTTGAAAACGCTTCCGCCGAAGCACTTTCTCCGGAATTTATGGCACAGCTCATCAAAATGGCGGCTGAAAAATTCATCGCTTCACCCGATGATGAAGTTACCGTTAGTTGCGCAGTCAAAGATACCGCAGCTCTTGATGCTGCCCTTAAGGCGGCTCTCGCTGATTCCCTTAAAAAGGCTCCGGTTGTCCTCGGCAGCGGTTCGATCCGCAACGGACTTGAAGTCGCATTTCAGGATGGTGCTTTCAGCATCGACTTTACCGGAGATGCGGTCAACGATCTCTTCTCCGCTTATGCCGGACAGCTTATCGAAAAGATCATCCGGGAGAACTGAGCGATGGAGTGTTTCCTCGCAGCATATTTGCCAACTCTTACTTTCGGCAAGCCGTCCCCGATAACCCTTGAAGAGTTTGATGCGCTGGCCGAAGAGAATTTGAGCAAAGAAAAATTTGCAGCCATCAGGTCATTCTCTTTTCCGGTTCCGGAAACAGATCCCGCAGACTGCAGCGATTGTCACCGCATTTTTGCAGCAGTGCGCCGCTTTGAGCATACATTGAAGCTGCGTATAGCAAAAATCCGTGCTGAACGTCTCGAGCGGGATTCTGTGGTTTCTGATCCGGAAGAGTATTATTCTGAAATTGAATATACGCTCAATTCGGCGGTGTCCTGCAGTGATCCTGTTGAGCGTGAAATGATCATCGACCGTGTCAGGTGGGATTTTATCGAGGATATGAGTATGGGGCACATGATTGATTTTGAGGCACTTTGTATCTATCGCCTCAAACTTCAGATACTTGCTCCATATACCGGGCGTACACCGGAAAATGGAATCCCCCGTTTTGAAAAGGCACTTGAAACTATTATCAGTGCCGCCAGAGATAACAAATAAATAATTCCATAATCAGGAGTTTTACTTTTATGGCAGATGTCGGACGTACAGTAGAAAAAATCGTCGGCGTCAACGGAAATATGATCACCGTTGAGTACCGCGGAAAAATTATGCAGAATGAGGTGGCTTTCGCCCGTGTCGGAGAAGCACAGCTCAAATGCGAAGTCATCCGTGTGCGCGGAAAGTATGCTGATCTCCAGGTGTTCGAAAGCACCAATGGACTGAAAGTCGGCGACGAAGTTGAATTTACCGGTGAGCTTCTCAGTATTGAACTCGGCCCCGGTTTGCTTGCCCAGGTTTATGACGGACTTCAGAATCCGCTGAAACTTCTGGCTGAACACTCCGGATTTTTCCTTCAGCGCGGAATTTATCTGCGCGCCCTCGACCGCGAAGCTAAATGGGATTTTACCCCGATGGCGAAAGCCGGAGATACAGTCGTCGCCGGTGACCGTATCGGTTTTGTTCCTGAAGGAACTGTCAAACACTACATTATGATCCCGTTTGCCTGGAATGGCAGCTGGGTTTTGAAATCAGTTTCTCCCGCCGGAAGCTACACTATTGATGATGAGATGGCGGTAGTCGAAAACGCCCAGGGTGAGGTTCGCAAGGTAACGATGACCCAGTTCTGGCCGGTGAAGATTCCGATTTCCGATTACCGCGAGAAGATTCTGCCTGAACAGACTCTTGTCACCTGCCAGCGTACCATTGATACATTTTTCCCGGTTGCTGTCGGCGGAACATTCTGTACCCCCGGACCTTTCGGTGCCGGAAAAACCGTTCTGCAGCACGCTATCAGCCGTCACGCCCAGGCTGATGTGGTGGTGATCGCCGCCTGCGGTGAGCGCGCAGGTGAGGTCGTTGAGATTCTGCGCGAATATCCTGAACTTCAGGATCCGCGTACTGGCAAGTCCCTGATGGACCGCTCAATCATTATCTGTAACACCAGCAGTATGCCGGTTGCCGCCCGTGAGGCGTCTGTTTATACCGCAGTGACTCTGGCGGAGTATTATCGCCAGATGGGTTTGAATACTCTTCTGCTTGCAGATTCGACCTCACGTTGGGCACAGGCTCTCCGTGAGATGTCAGGCCGTCTGGAAGAGATTCCGGGCGAAGAGGCATTCCCGGCTTATCTTGAGTCACTTATCGCCTCCTTCTACGAGCGTGCCGGACTGGTTGAACTGCGCAGCGGTGAAACCGGTTCTGTCACTATCTGCGGATCGGTATCTCCTGCGGGCGGAAACTTCGAAGAGCCGGTCACCCAGGCAACACTTAAAGTTGTCGGAGCGTTCCTCGGACTTTCCCGTGAGCGTTCTGATGCCCGCCGTTATCCTGCAATCCATCCGCTGGACAGCTGGAGCAAGTATCCCAGTCTGGCCTCCGCCGATAAACTTGAAATTGCCCGCGGAATCCTCCGCCACGGCAACGAAGTCAATCAGATGATGAAAGTTATCGGTGAAGAGGGTACGGCGATCGAAGACTTTATCGTCTACCTCAAGAGTGAATTTCTTGACTATGTATTCCTGCAGCAGAACACCTTCGATGAGATCGACGGTGCCTCCAGTGCCGATCGTCAGAAATATATGTTCGACCAGGTGATCCGCGTTCTCACAACAGAATTTGTGTTCGATGGAGACAAAGATGCGGCACGTCGTTACTTCCTTGAGCTGCGTCAGCTTTTTGTTGATGCCAACTATCTTGCCATTGACAGCGCAGAGTTCAAGCAGCAGGAAGAAGAAATCGCCAGGAAGATTGCAGAACGTGCTATCGGAGAGTAATCATGCGTAAAGTTTATCACAATATCATCCACATCGCCGGCAACGTCATCACCGTTGAAGCCGATAATGTCGCTTATAACGAGCTTGCTGAAGTTACAGGAAGCCGGGGAACTTCTCTTGCCCAGGTTATCCGCCTTGACCGCGGCAAGGTTGCTCTGCAGGTGTTTGCCGGAAGCCGCGGCGTAAGTACTCAGGATCAGGTGCGTTTTCTCGGCCGCGAAATGCAGGTTTCAAAATCCGCGGCACTGCTCGGCCGCGTATTTAACGGACGCGGTGCCGCCCGTGACCACAAGCCCGATATCACTGATTCCATGACTGATATCGGAACTCCTTCTGTCAATCCGGCAAAGCGTGTCATTCCCAAAAATATGATCCGCACCAATATCCCCATGATCGATGTGTTCAACACGCTTGTTGAATCACAGAAACTGCCGATCTTCTCCATCGCAGGAGAGCCGTACAACGAGCTGCTGGCTCGAATTGCTCTTCAGGCTGAAGTCGATGTCATTATCCTCGGCGGAATGGGATTGAAACACGATGATTATCTTATCCTGAAACGTACGCTTGACGAGCAGGGTGCGCTTTCCCGTACTGTTATGTTCGTTCATACTGCAGCTGACCCGGTCGTCGAGTGCCTGATGGTTCCGGATATGTCGCTTGCAGTTGCCGAGGCTTACGCTCTTGCCGGAAAACGCGTTCTCTGTCTGTTGAGCGATATGACCAACTATGCCAACGCTCTCAAAGAGATCGCGATTACTATGGAACAGATCCCGGCAAACCGCGGTTATCCGGGAGATCTTTACAGTCAGCTTGCCGCCCGTTACGAAAAGGCAGTCGATTTTGACGGTGCCGGTTCCATCACTATTCTCGGCGTTACCACTATGCCGGGTGATGATGTGACGCACCCTGTTCCGGATAATACCGGCTACATTACCGAGGGGCAGTTCTATCTGCGCAACGGACGTATCGAGCCCTTCGGCAGTCTTTCACGACTCAAGCAGAACGTCAACGGCAGAACCCGCAGCGACCACCGTGCTATCATGGACGCGATGATCCGCCTTTACAGCGAATTCAAAAGTACTCTCGAAAAGCAGTCGATGGGATTCAAAATGTCCGGATGGGATAACAAACTGCTCAAATACGGCCGCCGTTTCGAGCAGGAGATGATGTCTCTGACCGTCAATATTCCGTTGGAAGATGCGCTCGACCTCGGATGGAAGATCCTCGCTGACTGCTTCGACCGCACTGAAGTCGGTATCAAGACCGAGCTTATCGACGAGTATTGGCCCGCAGGTGAATGATGGCAAAGATCAAGTTTACCAAAACCGAACAGAAAAAACAGCAGGATGCTCTCAAGCAGTTCCAGCGTTTTCTGCCTACCTTGCAGCTGAAAAAACAACAGCTGCAGGCGGAGGTGCGGCAGAGTATAGAGGCTCTCGAGGCCAATATCGCCGCGCAGAAAACGCTCGAAAAAGAGCTGGCAAGCTGCATAGCGTTCTTCGGTAATGAGGAAACTGCAGACTTTGTGACATCCAAAGTGCGTGTCAAACAGGTTGTTGCCGGTTATGCCAACATCGCCGGAATCAATATACCGACTTTTGATCACGTTGAGTTTGAAGAAAGCACGTGGGATCTTTTTTCCACCGGATGGTATGTCGATGATGCAATCAAGGCTCTCCAGAGCGCAGTGTCGCTCCGTGAAGCTTACCGCATTCTTGAGGAACAGCATCGTCTTCTTTCTGAAGAATTGCGCACAACCAGTCAGCGGGTGAATCTCTTTGAAAAGGTGAAGATTCCCGAGTGCAAAGAGAATATCCGCAAGATCCGCATTATGCTTGGCGATATGGATACTGCAGCTGTTGCCCGCAGTAAGATCGCTAAAGGAAAAGGTGCTGCTCACAGTGAAGAAGTCGCCTGAAAACAGCACTGTTACAGTAAAAATAATTACAGAGTTCAATGAAGAACTCTGCAAAGAAGCCGCCATTCTTTTTGCCGGAGCAGGGTGGATATCCTCTCCGGAGAAGGGCGGCTTTTTAATTCAGGCACTCCCCGGCAGCTGTGCTGTAGCAGGAGCGTTTTCCGGCAGCAGACTTGTCGGCATTGCCCGGGCACTTTCGGATGGAGTGTCTGACGCTTACATTCAGGATGTGACGGTACTCGAAGAATTCCGGAGCAGGGGAATCGGAGCGCAGCTTGTTACAATGCTTGCTTCTGAGTTGTCCGGTCGGGGAATCGATTGGATAGGTCTTGTCGGAGTTCCGGGAACTGAAAAATTTTATGCTGCACTCGGATTTGAGGCTCAAGAGCGGCATACATTGTGGTTGAGGAAAAGTTGACATGACAGTTTTCAGAAAACTCTCTCCGCAGGATGTATGTTTCGTTTTGGCAGTCATTCTTATAACGGCATTGTGTATGATCCTGCCGTCAAAACTTGGTACAAAGGGTACATCTCCAGGCTACACTGCACTCAATGCCATTCTGCTTAACGGTCAATGTACAGAAATTATATACGGGAAGTACGAGCCGCAAGCAGTAGAGGTTTTGCGGAAATCTTTCGACAATGATTTGGATTACTCAGGCATGATTTTCTGGAATAATTTTATCCGCAAGAGGTATGAAAAATGAAGTTTCCCTCAGAACGCAATTGGCGCTTTTATACCTTCGGCGGACTTTTTCTCGCCATTTTGCTGATAGTTCAGCTGGTCATTGAGCCCGGTGGAACCAGTCACGGAGAGTCAAACTGCTTTCTTCTGCTGTATAATTTTACTCCTGATTTGCTCAAGACTGTATTCGATCCGCTGCGGGCAGATTGGAACTTGTACCAAAGCCGTGAATTGAGCTATTTTGTAGACTCACTCGATGCCCGTTTTATCGGCTGGTGTGTCAGAAATCAAATGGCACATTTTTACAGTTTGTCGGCTGTAATTGCATCTGTGCTTATACTTGTTATTCAACAATGGGGATTTGCCAAAGGTTTCCCCAAACTCAACTGCTATGCCGGACTTGCCGTTTCTGCCATCTGGCTGTGGAGTCCGTGTAATTTTGAACACCACTTTTTCCGTTGCGGAAAACCGTTGACAGCATTGGGAATCACTGCGCTGCTGTTCGCCGTAAAAGTTCTTTGCGTATGTAAAGAAAAAATTACAAGAAAAGTGGCTTGGATACTTTCCGGGCTTGCAATATTACTTACTCCGATGATCGACCGGCAGGGATTGTTTCTTATTGCCGCTTCGGGAGGATTTTTTGCATTGGCTTTCGCTTTCTGTGAACCGGAGGACAGTAAAAAATTTGCTTTCAAACGTCTTTCCTGCGCTTGTGTCGCAAGCGTGGCTCTGCAAACGGTTTTGAATACAGTTGTCACTCCGGCGATAATCAATGCTTTGAATGGATATACGCCCTCTTTTGAATATCAGAAGATGCCGGTGACAGCGGTGTTGGATTTTTCCGGAATGTTACATTTTCTGATAGGAAATCTCGGCTTCTGGTTCACCGGATTTGACAGCGCAGGTGTTATTGTTATATGCCTGTTTGTCGTAGCCGTATGGCGTATCTGCCGGGAGAAAAACTACTCTGCTGCTCTTACCGGAGTCTATGCGTTTGCTGTTCTTACTGCAATGGCAAACCTGATGATGTTCCGGCACCGTCTGCTCATCCTTGACGGAGTTACGCACTCTGCATATTTTATGCCGTTTGCAGCAGTAACAATTTTTGTGATTGCAATTTTTGCCGAGTGTTTTGAATGGAAGAGGTCACTTTCAGTACTTGCTGTCATCTGTGCCGCAGTGATTGCAAGTCAGATGGTCTTTTCCGTGTTTGATGATTCAGATCCTGTACACAACCGTTTTCACCGTCATGCAACGGCGGATATCATCAGATGTCTGAACGACAGTACAGTTGACCACAGACAGCTGCCGATGCCATATACCTCTTGGAAATTGATCGATGCTTTCCGGGGCAAATTAAACGGATGGGAACTTGGCGGTGCACCCATCAAGTTCCCGAAATACCGGTGACAGACGTTTTCAAAGAGCTTTCAGCAGCTCCTTGAGGAATTTATACACTCTGTCGACAGAAGATATCTGAAGCGACTCTTTGGTGCTGTGGATCTGGTGTGAGTTCGGCCCCAAGCTGATGATTTCCAAATCAGGATTTTTCTCACTGATGATTCCGGTCTCAAGTCCGGCGTGAACGACTTTTATTTCTGCGTTTTTGCCGAAGAGTTTTTTCCACACTTTTTCAGATGTCTGTTTGAGGTGGCTGTCCGGAGCAGGAGTCCATCCGGAATACTCTCCTGACGTCTGGATTTTTCCGCTGAAACCATCGAATGACGCAATTATGCGCTGTGTTGCCTCGCGTCGTTTGGCATTTATCAGACTGCGTTGGCTGAATCGCAAATTGAGCTGATTTCCGCTGAAATTTGCGGAGGCAAAGTTGCTGCTGGTTTCCGGAACGCCGAACTCATCTGAAAATGCAAGGACTTCGTTGGGGACAGTTGCCAGAACTTTGACCAGATTTTTCCGCCATTGGCTCTGCCAGATGAACTCCCGGGGCGCAGCAGCCTTGACGGTCACTTCGACATCGAAGCCTTCACCGAGGTTTTTTCTGTATTTTGCAGCCATTTCGACGAGATCATTGGCGAGTGATTCAGGAGATCCGCTGCAAATCACTGTTGCTGTTGCATTTGACGGAATAACATTGTCTGCCGTACCGCCGGATATGGAGCAGACTTCAACATCTGTTGCGGAGAGGATTTGAGCCAGAAAAATCAGGGCGTTTCCATGTTTCAGATGGATTGTGCCGCCGGAGTGTCCTCCGGGAAGTCCTGATACCGATATTTCCACGCAGTTGCCGTCAGAAGCTTTGTCAAGAGGAACATCGAGGGTGACATCCAGTCTTGTGCCGCCGGCGCAGCCGATGTAAAAAGAGCCTTCTTCGCCGGAATCAAGATTGATCAGGTATTTTCCATCAAGCATGTCACGGCTCAAGTTGTTGGCTCCAAACAGACCTACTTCCTCCTGAAGAGTAAACAAACCTGAAATTGCTCTGCCGCGATATTCCGGATCAAAGAGTATTGCCAGAGCCATTGCGCAGCCGATGCCGTCATCGCCGCCGAGAGAGGTTCCGCAGGCGAAGAGATAATCTCCACGTGTCTCTGTTTTTATGGAATCTGTATCAAAGTTGAAATCAAGATCATCCAGTTTTTCGCAGACCATATCCAGGTGTCCCTGCATAATGACTGCCGGCAGATGTTCAAATCCGGCGGAGCCGGGGCGGTCGATGCGCAAATTTCCGTAATCATCAAATTTTGCGGAAAGTCCAGCCGCGTCGGCCATCGACTTCAATTCAGCCGCAAGACGCTGCTCTTTTCCTGATGGATGCGGCGTTGAGAGAAAGATTTTGAACATATCCCAGACCGGACCGGTCGGATAATCCTGATTACACATTATAAATAACCCTTTCGGAACATTAAATAGGCTTCTCTTCTGAAATTATTCAGCTTCAACAAATTTGAAGTTGGAAAAACTTACGCTCTTGCCGATATATCTCTCTGCCAGCGGAACACGGGCGTGCAGAACGACAGAGGTGGCGTTTCCTGTTTCGAACTCAATGCTTGCTGCTCCTTCAGTTTTGGGGGAACCGAAGCTGTTTTTTCTTGCAAGCAGTTTTGAGCCCTTGAAGAGTTTTACTTCGAGATAACCTGCATTGATCTGGCTTTCAATATCTGCGCTGAAAATCATTTTTTTGTTAGGAGCAACGGCAGTTGTCAGGAGCACAGCTGCATGCTGCGGAAAAGTTCCGGTGACGTTGATGGTAAAGGAGTTTTCTTTCATGTCAGTCACAGTGAATCCTTTGCCGACAGCCAGCCAGTTTCCGAAAAGCTCACCCTCTTTGGCTTCGCGTAGTACAGGAGATGAGAATTTGAATTCCTTGCCGTCAGCACCGCGTCCGATACGCAGAGCAAGTTCAATTGCATTCGCCTCCGGATGGAAACCGGAAACGGTCAGACGGCTTTTTCCGGCAGGGGAATATGCTGAAGTGCATCTCTTCAACTCTTTTTTGTCTTTATAGAATTTGATCTCCAGGTGGGCTTTCCTTGCAGCCGGAGCGTCGACATCAGCAGATAACACATACATTGTATTGCCGGGAACAACTTTTATACCCTGATATATGCTGTCGTTATATTTTGCGGCGGTTCCGGTCAGATACAGCGTGCCGTTTTCTGCTTTTACCGGAGAGTTGCATCCATTTCTCCAGACTGTGGATTTACCGTTTTGGAAAGAGGAAAACTCCGGATCTTTCAATTCAACCGCGCAGAGAGATGCTCCAAAAACAAGCAGCATGAAACAGGAAAAATATTTAATCATAACTCTATCCTTTCAAATGTTGTTGAGTTCAATATTTAATCGGGTAAATAATACACTGCCAATCTTGATTTGTCAAGCTTTTTTTGTTGCAAGATATAAAAAATGGCAGTATATTATAAAAAGTAGAATGTAAATTGCAAATACAAAAAATCTTAATAGAGAAAAAGAAAAATGAGATTCAGACAGGTCCATCTTGATTTTCATACCTCCCCGCTCATTCCGGAGATAGGCGAGAAGTTCGATAAAAAATACTGGCAGGATACTTTGCAGAAAGCTGCAGTTGACTCAATTACCTGTTTTTCCTGCTGTCATCACGGATACAGCTACCATCCGACCAAAGTCGGTAAAATGCATCCTCACCTCAAATACAATCTTTTGAGAGAGCAGATCGACGCCTGTCACGAAATCGGAATCAATGTGCCTCTTTATATCAGCGCAGGTATAAACCAGTATGCAAGCGAAATTCATCCCGCATGGAGAGCGATCGACTTCGAGGGCAGATACAGCAACTGGACAAAGAGTCCGCTTGATGCCGGATTTTTCAAGCTCTGTTTCAATGCAGACGGTTACCTTGACTATCTTTGCGCCCTGATTGAGGAAAGTGTACAGATGTTTCCTGATGCTGACGGAGTTTTTCTGGATATAACCAGCCAGAACCCGTGTTGCTGTCCTGCTTGTATCAGAGATATGCTTGCCGGCGGATTTGATCCGGAAAAAACCGAAGATCGTATTCAATTCGCCCGTCAGGTGCTGATGAATTACTACCGCCGTACTTTTGAGTCTGCGCGGAAATACAATGATAAAATGAATGTGTTCCACAATGCCGGACACATCAAGATGGGTGATACTGAAATTTTCCCCTACTTCTCTCACCTTGAGCTTGAAAGCCTTCCTACCGGAGGCTGGGGATATGATCACTACCCCGCGTCGGCGGCCTACACCCGCAAGTTGGGTATGGAATTTCTCGGTATGACAGGCAAGTTTCATATGTCCTGGGGAGAGTTTGGCGGCTTCAAGCATCCCAATGCTCTGCGTTACGAGTGCGCTGCCATGCTTGCCAACGGTTCAAAATGCAGTATCGGCGACCAGCTCCATCCCTCTGGCAAACTTGACGAGTCAACTTACAACATTATCGGCGAGGCATACCGCGATGTCAGAGACAAGGAAGAGTATTGCGATAATGTAACCAGCCGTGCTGATATTGCCGTGCTTGCCGCGGAGCCTTATATCTATGATAAAAACTCCAATATTGACAACACTGTGCACGCGTCCTATCCGGATGGTTCTGTCGGTGTAAGCAGACTTCTGCTTGAACTGCACCAGTTTTTCGACTTTGTGACACTTGATATGGATTTGTCACAGTACAAGGTCATCATTCTTCCGGATGTTATCAAACTCGACAGCAAAGAGGCGGAAATCGTCAAGGCATTTATTGCCCGGGGCGGAAAAATCGTACTTTCCGGAGACAGCGGCTTTGACCGTAATTCCGGAGAATTTATCTTTGATATCGGTGCTGAAGTTGGTGAAATGGGTGCTTGTGACCCGGATTATCTGCTCCCCGCAGAAAAATTCGCACCGGAATATCTTTCAACTCCGATGGTTATGTACTCTGCTTCCCGCCGCCTGACTCCGAAAGACGGAACAGAGGTTCTCGGTAAAGTGTATGACTCATATTTCAACCGCAGTTTTGCCCATTTCTGCAGTCATTTTCACACTCCGAACAAGACTGAAGAGTCCGGATTTGCTTCCGGCGTTCTCAAAGATAATGTTCTCTACTTTGCCCACCCGATTTTTGCCCTCTACTATAAATACGGCAATGTTGCAGTCAAAAAGTATTTTGCCAATGCGTTCTTCTCTCTTTTGGGAAATGACCGCAAGTTCGAGTGTGATCTGCCGAGTCAGGGCAGGGCGACTCTGATGTACCAGAAAGAGTTCAATCGTGAGATACTGCACCTTCTCTATGCGACTCCGGCTCTGCGTGGAGCCGAAGAAGGCAAGAAAATCGAAGTCATCGAGGAACTCAACCCCTGCCGGAGCGTCAACGTCAAACTCAAATGTTCTGACGCCGTGAAAAGCGTCCGGATCGTTCCGCAGCAGCAGAAGCTGGAATACAAATATGAGGATGGTATGCTCTCTTTTGAGGCTCCGGAGTTTACCTGTCACCAAATGATCGAAATACAGTATTAATATAATAATTGCAAAAGGAAAGAATACCTATGGAAAAAATCACTTCCCAGCATCCCCGCGACCAGATCGTTGAGTTTATGAACCGCATCTATCAGAATGCGATGACCACCACCAGCGGCGGAAACCTCTCCATCCTTGACTCCGATGGAAACATGTGGATCAGTCCCGGAAGCGTCGACAAAGGCACTCTGCGCCGTGAAGATATCGTCTGCGTCAAGGCTGATGGAACCATTGAGGGACGCCACAAGCCCTCCTGTGAGTATCCCTTCCACAGTGCAATTTACCGTCGCCGTCCCGATGTGAGCGCGATTCTTCATGCACACTCTCCGGCTCTTGTTGCCTACAGCATCATCGGCGGTCTGCCGGATACCAATATCACTCCGCTTTCCAGTGAAGTTTGTCAGGAGCCCGGATTTGCTCCCTATGCCATCCCCGGAAGTGAAGCTCTCGGAGAAAAAATTTCCTGCTGCTTCAGCCAGATGTACAATACCATTCTGCTTGAGAACCACGGAACCTGCAACGCCGGAACTTCCATGATGCAGGCGTACAAACGCTTTGAAACGCTCGACTTCTGCGCCCGTATGCTTCTCGGTGCAAAACATCTCGGCGAGGTCAACACTCTCTCCGATGAGCAGCTTGCT
>JAZQTR010000009.1:0-9467 GCA_045630865.1 Victivallaceae bacterium | reverse complement strand
TTGCCCGCGGTGTTTCAAACGCAGTTACCGGAGTAAAACGGATATGCTGATTGCCTTTGGAATCAGTTTCTGCAATCAAGTTATCGCTGTTTTTCCAATGCCCTCCAATACCGGGAGCTTGAAATGAATACAAATCACGATGCAGCTGCAAAATAGAGTTCGGTGTCAGCGGAATATACTCATAACTTTTGTGAATCGTTGCAAGAACATCCCGATATCCGGCAATCTCTTTTTCATTGCGGTTGACCGGTTGGGATTTTTGCATGACCAGCTCTTTTAAACGGACATCAGAAGTAAAAATACCTTCTATGCGATTTGAAGCATCGGTGCTTTGAATGATTGCAACTTCAAGCAGCGTTTTCAAAATATCCTTTTTGGCAGTAATGTATAAATCCTGTTTCCCGCGATATTCGTGAATGGCGGATAAAAGGTTGCTGATCTCCGGAGTAAGCAATGCTCCCGGAAATGCCGAATAATCAAATTTTCTCATAAATCCAGCCCCGCTGTTTTATCTTATCTGCCCATAATATAATAGTTATCTGCATAATTTCAAACAAGTTTTATGCAGATAATCTTGAAATTAGGCAAAAAAGTCATAATACCGCAGTAATCTCTGTAAATTCTCCGCGGCGGGATGTCGTCGGAACTCTGAAAATTTCCTGAAAAACTGCTTGAAAATGAAATTGCCTGTGCTACTGTATACACAGTAAACAGTAATTTTTCAAAGCCACTTATAATTAAGGATATCAGAATATGGTTACGACTGACAATTGGGATGATCTTAAAACAAAGGGAAGCTCCGGCAATGTTGGTGATATTGGAACCATCGATGGCGAATGGGAGTCTTTTTCCGAGTGGGTTGGTCTGGGCGATGAGTGGGACTACAAGGAATTTACTCTTGATGATGCCGCAAAATTGAGTTTCAATATCTCTGCTGACGACGCGGTGAAGTTCACCATTTACTCTCTGGTTCAGGATAAAAAAGGCAACTATTCCCTGAAATCGCTTCAGAGCTCTACGTTGAAACTGAATAAAAAAACAGGCCAATACTCTATTGATACCAAAGATTTGCTTCTGAGTTCCGGATCCTACTACATCGGCGTGCAGTCGACCAACGCTAAAAAGGGAGGCAGTGCCGATTATACCGTTTCCATTAACGAATCTTCGGTATTTTATGACAGAGCTGATAACTCCGACGACTGGACCAACGTCAAAACCGTCGGCAACGGGGCAAGTGCAGAACTCTGCCGCCTCGGAGAAATCAACCGAATGACAAGTACTGTCACCATCGGCAGCGGTGATAAAGCTAACTGGGTCGGATTCAGCGACGCAGTCGATTATGCAGAGTTTTCGCTGGAAAGCGGTGCAAAACTCTCTTTCAACATTACAGCTGACGACGCGGTGAAGTTCACCATTTATTCTCTGGTTCAGGATAAAAAAGGCAATTATTCGCTTAAATCACTTCAAAGCTCCACACTGAAACTGAATAAAGCAACCGGCAGATACTCCATCGACACCAAAGATTTACTTCTGACTGCCGATGCCGGTCCTTACTATATCGGGGTACAGTCGACCAACGCTAAAAAGGGAGGCAATGCCAGTTATACGATCACTCTCAATGACTCAGTATTCTATACCCAAGGTGATAACTCCGATGACTGGACCAACGTCAAAACCGTCGGCAACGGGGCAAGTGCAGAACTCTGCCGTACCGGTACAATCAACGAGCATACAGAGACAATCACCATCGGCAGCGGTGATAAGGCTAACTGGGTCGGATTCAACGACGCAGTCGATTATGCAGAGTTTTCGCTGAAAAGCGGTGCAAAACTCTCTTTCAACATCACAGCTGATGATGCGGTGAAATTCACCATTTATTCTCTGGTTCAGGATAGAAAAGGCAATTATTCGCTCAAATCGCTTCAAAGCTCCACACTGAAACTGAATAAAGCAACCGGCAGATACTCCATCGACACCAAAGATTTACTTCTGACTGCCGATGCCGGTCCTTACTATATCGGCGTGCAGTCGACCAATGCAAAAAAGGGCGGCAGTGCAAAATATACCATCTCACTCAATGATTCAGTATTCTATACCCAAGGTGATGATGGTTACAATGACTGGCTGTACAATAGTAAAGATAAATGCTTCAATAAACGGCTCGGTACGGCAGGTTATATCTCTTCAAACACCCCATTGCAAATCAGCGGTGATGATGCGTGGGTCGGTTTCGATGATGAATTTGACTACTACAGTTTTTCAGTTGTTGACAATATGGATGTTTCCTTCAGTATATGGGCAAAAGATGCTGTTAAATTTACTGTTTATCAGGTGGTAAACGGTAAAGTCAAAACACTGCAGAGTATTGCGGTCAAAGCCGGCGAAACGGTATCTTCCAAAGCAATGACATTGTTTTCCGGAGGAGAGTATTATCTTGGAGTCCAGTCGACAAATGCCAAAAAAGGCGGTAACGCGGAGTATTCGATCATCGCCCCGCTGAATATCACTATTTACGGCATCAGCAATTCTCTCTTTGAAGATTATGAGGAGATAGGGTATGATTCCGATTGCGGATGCAGTGGGAATGATATCTGGGAAGAGCATTATGACAAATGTATTCCCGCGAGGGCCAAAGCAGGTGCAATCAAAGGCTCCGACGGAAATGATACAGTAACTTTTGCCCCCGACCTCGGCCGTTACTTTGACGGCATTGATCTCGGGAAAGGCGATGACCGTATCGTCGTACGGGATTCCAATAGTGAAGGTGAAGTAAACGAGCGGTGGTGGAATGATGAAGGAGTCACCATCTCCCTTGGCGACGGCAAGGACTCATTGTATCTCGGACGCTGTAATGAATTGGAGTGTTCCCGACTTCTCTTCGGCGAAGGCAACGATACCCTTACCACCGCAGCAGAAAGCGACTTGGAGGTATATTGGGGGTATTTCGGTGATGACAACAGTGGCGGAATTGACTTTGGTGACGGCAATGATAAATTGATCGGCGAAAGCGACTCATACATTTTTACCAACAATCTCGATTTCGGCGACGGCAATGATTATATGGAAATCAAAGCCGGAATGAAACTGGAACTTGAAAATCTCGATTTCGGTAACGGTTACGATGAATTGGTACTCAACGGTACATTGGATATATACAATGAGTCGATGTATGCCAAAATTACCGGATTGGAGAAACTGTCCGGATCAGGTTATATTCTGATTTGTGATGACAGTGATGAATTCAGTTATGAATTCAGTGATGAATTTAAAAACTTGTTGGCAGGTACCGATATTACCGTTGTCAATACTCTTTTCATTCATGGTTTCCGCGGAGTGGAGCAGGAACTTGGTGATAACACGATCAACGGTAAGCACGTCGATACGTTGAGCAGTAAACACGACGATATTGATTTCTGGCTGTGCAGTGAAAATGTTGCATCTGAGGTTGATTATGGTTTTGCTGATAGTGTAGATTATGCAAAATTTGTGAAAACTTCCGACATCAGTGGGTTATATACTCAGGCTTATATGTCTCATGGTGATGCATCTGATTTTTCATGCCTGCTGTTGAATTCCCAAGAAACTGTCATAGATGATTTGTCAAATGCCTTTATGAGTGATTATTATTATGACGTCTCTCACCTGGCAAATGGAACCTACTATTTGAAGTTCTCTGTAACTGCTGATGGAGCATGCGGCGGATATATTGAGCTGAATGATTAAATTCGTATAGTCACGTTTTTGTATGCTGACTGACGAATAATTCAATAGGCCGGATACGCCGGATAGGCCGAATAACTTGCCTATCAGGCTTATCAAAAAAAAGAGGTTCAACTGAAATGCCACGACTGACGAAAATCATTTTGCGCTTTACCGGTTGCGCCATACCCTATGCCAGAGAACATTACAAACCTGAACTTATCGAAGAGCAATCTGACGGCAGTTTATTGGTGACGATTTACGAAGTGCCTGACTCCCAAATCATCAATCTGGTCTTGAACGGGGACGGCGCAGTGCAAGTTATCAGTCCGGCGGAGTTGGCGGAAAAAGTCGTGGAGCAAGCTGAACGGGTGATAAAAGCCAATATGCCTGATAAAACGGATCGGCAGATTGTAAAACAGGGAAGCTACGAGAACTTGCTGAGCTATAAAAAGGCGCAGATAATTTATGATGCGACCGTACTTTTCTGCCGCAGATTTTTGCAGAAAGGTGATCGTACCGTCGATCAGATGATACAGGCGGCACGTTCCGGGAAACAGAATATTGTAGAGGGGGCAATGGCTTCCGGCGTCAGCTCTGAAACAGAATTGAAATTGACCGGAGTTGCCCGTGCCAGTTTGGAAGAGTTGTTGGAAGATTACAAAGATTTTCTGCGTGTAAACAGTTTCCCCGTTTGGAGCAAAGATGATAAAGCTGCCCAAGCTGTCAGGCGGCTGGGAAAAACGCATAACGAATCTTACGAAACCTACCGGTACTTTTTTGAGGAACGTTCCGCAGGAACATTCGCCAATATCCTGCTTTGCCTGATTTATCAGTGCAACTACCTGCTTGACCGGCAAATAGCAAGTCTGGAAACCGCTTTCATAAAAAGCGGCGGCATCAAAGAAAGAATGCTGCAAGCAAGACTGCAGGAAAGAAACAAGAGAAAATAACTTGCCTATCCGGCTTATACGGCCTATCCGGCTTATCCAAAAAAGATACAAGATGATGAAAAAGCTCTGTTTTCTACTGCTCACTTTTGCGGCAGTCACCCTCTGGGCGTTTGATTTTTCCCGATGGAAAGCCGCAAATTTCACATCCTGCTCTTTTGAAAACGGCGTTCTCCACCTGACCAAAAGCGTCAGGAGCGAAAACAACGCTTACTGTTACAGAAAAATCTCCGGAGCTTCCCTCAAGCCATTCCACGGCAGGCAAGTCACCCTCTCTGCCGACGTTGAACTGCTCAACTCAAGTCACGCCGATACCGTCGGAGTGTCTCTCGCCTGCAAGCTCAAAGACGGCAGAATCCTTTCGGGACGTGCCGCATTGCCGTACAAAGAAAAATCCGCCAAAACAAAGATTTTCACCGTTCTCAATGTTCCGGCAGATGCCGTTTATCTCACAGCGCAGATCGAAGCTCCGCGCGGATGGTACCGCACCGCAGAAACTCTGTGGAGCAATATCAAACTTGAAACATCATTCCCGTCAAGTGAAAAATGGAACTGCGGAACCGGAAACTTTCTTTCCATCGACCGTAAACCGCTCTTCTGGAAATGGAAAAGCTCCGCAGGTTTGAACGCCGCTCTCAAAAAAGGAGAATTTCACCTCGACGGCAAAGGCGAACTTACCCTGCGCTGTCAGGATGGTTTCCCCTGCGGACTCGGCGGAACAACCACCCATCTCGGCAAACTGATCTTGGAAGTCACCGAAGCGACGCCGTTCTCAATAGAAATAACCAGTTTCGGCAAGAAAAATATCAAGGTTGATGTTCCGGAAATCCCGGCGTCCAAAGCCGGACTGCGTCAGGTGAAGATCCCGCTCTCACGCTTCGCACCGTTCCACGATCTGGTGCGCTTCGAGGAAATCACTTTCCAGGTGAACGGCACACAGACCATACGCAAATGTGTGATTGCTGACCTCGACATGGCGCGCAACTCAAAAAATATCATCTTTGATCCCAGCTTCGAGCTGTCGGAAACTCCCGGCGGAGCATATATGATGTGGGGCGATTACCGTCCTGAAAAGTCGATGGCAAAAGTCTGCTTTGATACCGCAAGCAAATTCCACGGAAAACGCAGCCTGAAAATTTCCCCCGGAGGATTCATCACCCTTTACGCCGCCGACCAGAAAGGGGTCGGAGCCGTCTTCTCGCTCTACGCAAGAGGCGGAGGAAAGTTCGGGTGTTCCATACAGCGTCAGGAGGGCAGCATGCACGGCACGACCGGCATGCCGCTCCGGAAAAAAGAGTTCCTGACATCAGATGCCTGGAGCCGTTACGAACTTGTCATCCCCGGAAAAGGCAAACACGACAAAGATCAGAATCTCTTTGAAGTTGTGGTGACCAACACCGGAAAACAGGAGCTTTATATAGACGCCGTCCAGCTGGAGCAGAACGTCGAGCAGGCAACTGCTTTCAAGCCGGAGCGCGACACCGTTTTCCGCTCCCGTCTCTCTGTTGAGCTGCCGATGGACTTGCGTCCGGAACCGGCTGATATACCTGAAAACAGGCATGAAGGCAAAGTACAGCTTTCGGTAATAAATCTACACAAAAGAGGATATAAGTCTGTTCCGGTGAGGGGTGCTGTTCCATTTGCTTCCGGAGTGCTGTTTGACCATACTTGTGTCCGGCTTGTTGACTCATCAGGCAAAAGTGTACCTGCCCAGTTTTCGGTTCTGGCAAGGAGAACCCGCGACAAAAGCATCGTCTCCCTTGCGGTTGATTTCAATACTGCTTTAACTGCAGGCAAAACAGAGCGTTACACCCTTGTTTACGGCAAGAAAAAAACTCCGGCAACCGGCAGAAACATCGCCGTTGTCAAAGGCAGTGAAATACATATCGATACCGGAAAGCTCCGGCTTGTTCTCACTCCAGGAAGTGCCTCTTTTCTGAAAAACGCCGACGCTTTCTGCGGCGTCACCACCTCTGACGGCAAACTTTACCGCGGAAGTGCCGAAATCATGCGTATCGAGGAAAACGGTCCGCAGCGGGCAACCGTTTTTCTGCGCGGCAGCTCCCTGCTCGCCTGGGAGTTGCGCCTGACATTTTTCAAAGATCAGAATTTTGCCGCCGTCGATTACAGTTTTGAAAACAACTTTACAGCCGGAGATCCGCTTTTCCGCAACATCCGTTCGATTTTTATTCAGCTGCCGTGGAGCAGGGAATTCAAAATCGACAGCTTTTCCGGAAAAGAAAACACTCTTTTTGTCCAGCGGCACGCACGGAGCGGAAAATTTGAATGGGACGTCTTTATCAGCGACGGCAGAAAAGGCAAAGTTGAAAACAATTTGAAACTTTCCGGAACAGCCTCCGGCAGAAATCACGCCGTGAGCATATATGAGTTCGCCGAGCTTGCTCCGAGAGCGGTCGGATTCCATGACGGAAACATCAGAATCTTCCACTATCCGCCCGCCGGAACGCTCTCTTTTGATGTTTTGGCAGGTCTTTCGGGAACTGTGCAGTTCAATTATTCTCCGGCCGCGGCAAGCGTTCCGGATTATTTTCCGGCTCTCATCTGCGCTGATCCTGAATATGTTGCCAAGACCGGTGTTTTCGGCGATTTTATCACCGACAAGGCTGTTGCCGGATACTTTCCGCGTTCAGGAAAAATACTTGCCGGAATTGCCGATGCTCTTGAAAACAGCAGCGAATTGTCTGCTTTCTACGGACTCGGAGATTACGGAGAGTGCGGTTCAAGAAATTTTTACTCCAACCACGAAACCGCCCTTGTCCGCAATATGTGGATAAGTTTTCTCGCCTCCGGCAGAGCTGAAGCATTCAAACTTGCCTCGGCTCACGCCATACACCAGCGCGACGTCGATCAGGTGCATTTCAGATACGGTTCGACCGGAGTGCATACCCATAATCCGTACAGCAATTACAATTTCAACTTCCATACCGGACACTTTTGGCTCACCGGAGTAGTTTACCACTATCTGATCACCGGCGACCGCCGGAGCTTTGAATCCGCAATAAGCGCGATGGCAGTGCCGGTGCAGAAATCCAACTTGCGTTACAAGGGCGGCAGAGAGCGGCACAGAATGCTTTTTCATCTGGCAGAGATGTACGAGCTGACCGGAATCAACGTGCTGAAAGAGGCTTTTGAACGTCAATACAATATCGGCGGAGCATCCGATCCGGACACATATTACGGAGCTTTGGCCTACGAAGCTCTCGAAAAACTCTACGCGGCGACAGGAGAGAAGAAATACCTTGAGCGCATGACTGAAGAAGTGAAACTCTTCTACCGGAAAAACCGTGTTGATGTTGCCGACATGCCGGAAAACCGGATCAAAAAGCCAACTTATCACGGTTCTTCCGATGAGGGAAGGGGCGTTATGGCGTTATATTCCGGCAGTCAGGCGGCAAGACGGTTCAGGAATACGGAACTGATAAATTTTCTCTGTCCGGGAAAAAATAATGACCCTGTCATGTCGGCGATATTGAATCCGCTTTCGCAGGATGGCTGCCTCAACTGGACACGCAGTGCCTTTTCCGTAATGCGTGACGCCGGAATCAAAGAAAATCCCGCCATGCCGGATTCATACAGTTTCATTACCAGACTCACCGGCAGACAGAAGACTTTCAACAACTATACTCCATTCTGTTTTGAGATCGTCCCCGGCACAGACGGAAAAGCGGTGCTGGATATCTACCGTTACCGTAAATTCCGCTACTGGCAGTCCGGAACGACTGATGATTTCGTGGAGTGCAAGCTCTATTCTTCAGCCGGCAAGCTGCTCAAAAACGTTAAACTTTATGCCAATCTTCCCAATGAACACAGACGGATAGAGAGCCTTTCACCTGACGGTAAAAACATCCGGGCGGAAGTCGCATTCGTCAACGACTGCTGGGGCAGCGTGTCGAGCCCCAACCGCATACGTCTTTCCGCCAACCGGAAATACGGCGCAAGGAACAGAATACACGTTCCCATTGCTTTCTACATCAAAGCTCCGCTCACAGGATCGCTCGAAATCAACTGGAAATGGCAGAACTCCGACAATGTCCACGCCGGAGTCATCCTCGGCGCGATGCTGAAAGATGATGCCGGAAAAACTGTTGCCGGTTCTTCTTACACGATCCCATCTGTCAACGGAGAGACTTATACCACAAAACTGGATATTCCCTCTGCGTACCGCGGCAAAGTACTGAAGCTTTATATCACAGATTTCAAATGGGTCTCCTGGAAAATCGACGGTCTGGACTATCCATGGCTCGGCAACACAGAAAAAGACCTGCAGTAATCTGCTGCCGGAAAAAAAAGGCCGCTGCAAACCGGATGTTCGCAGCGGCTTTTGAGGATTTGAAAAAGATCACATCTTTACCGGATTTCCGGTTGCGGCTGACTCGTAGATCGCATCGAGCAGACGCATTACAGTTACTCCCTCTTCAGGTTTTACCAGAAAGTCGGTGTTGTCGCGGACGGCATTCGCAAAGAGATGGTATGACGACGGCGTCTTCGGAGCGGGTTCGTGCAGTTTGCAGTCAAGCTGGGTGCCGTTTTCTGTTTTGAAAAACTCCACTTCGTAGCTGTAGCCCTCGTTGATATTTTTCTGCAGCAGACCGCACTTGGTTCCGACCAGTCTGGTCGCCTGCTCCTCGGCTGCCTTGATGTTGCCTGCCCAGGATACCTTGACCTGAAGTGATGCTCCGTTTTTGAACTTGATCATCGCACAGGCAAGATCTTCGACCGAGTAGACCAGATTGCGTTTTTCTGCACGTCCGGGACCGATTTTGGCGTAGGTGCTGCCCATCACCCAGTCGGGCTCTG
>JAZQTR010000008.1:0-15030 GCA_045630865.1 Victivallaceae bacterium | reverse complement strand
AAGCGGTCTTAGGAAGACAATCCTTTTGTACAACTCCTTGGCTCACAGAACGACATGGCTACGATCCGACTTGGGTGACGGTGTCATCCAGAGTTGCGGCAGGAGCGGCAGCAGGAGCAGCGGCAGGAGCCGGTGCAGCTCCGGTATTGATGATCGGAGCCTTCGCCATCGGGCGGAGAACAACGGTCTTGCGGGTCTGGGTTCCGGCAAGCGGAGTGGCTCCGGGGGCAGCAGGAGCAGCGTTGGGATGCAGAACGACAGTCTTGCGGGTCTGGGTTCCGGCAAGCGGAGTCATTCCGGGGCTCTTGGGAACCGCAGCGATATTGACCTGCGGAGCAACCGGATTGAGCGGTTTGATTTTGATGGTCTTGCGGGTCTTGGTATCATCCAGAACATCAAGATTGCTGGTATCGGTTGCGCCGTGCATAGGATCGGTGAGGCGGTTTTCCGGAGCGTTGTTTTCGTCAGCCATGTCAATTATCCTTTCAAATTTTATTTGTTATGCAAGTTGAGCAGTGTCCTCGTTGACCAGAGCGGCGATACGCTCCTGAACATCGCGGTAATTGGGCATACTCGCGCGGACAGTGCGGAAACACTCAACCGCCTTGCCGGCGTCACCGGAGTTCTGGCTGGCAACGCCGAGGTAGTAAAGAGCTTCACGTTTATATTTATCCATCCGGAGCATTTCGCTGACCGCCTCTTCGAGGTGGGGAATTGCTTCGGCAGGTCTTCCGGTTTTGATCAGACAGCGGCCGATGTAGACCAGACTGGCACGACGTTTGACCGGGTTGTCTGCGACTTTCTCAAACACCGCCATGGCATTGTCGTAATCGGCGTGTTCGTAGTAGTACTCTCCGAGGTCGAACTGGAGCTGTTTGTCGTTGGGGAACTTCTCCGCACGGTTGAAAATATGACGGCGGCGGTAGTCTTCGATCTCCTGAGTGAGCTGTGCAATCTGAGTTTCGGCATCCTCGTAGGCTTCGGGATTGCTGCTGAGTGCGTCAATGGCACTGCGGAGCATCGAAACATATGCATTCTCGATCTGCTTGTCGAGCACAGGATCTTCGACACCGAGTTTCTCGGCCACAGCCTTGTACTCGTTGTAAGCATTTTCAAAATCTCCCTTGACCATGTAGGCGTCGGCAAGTTTGCGGCGCATGTCGACGGAGTCATTTTCAGCAAGCATTTCATTGAAGCGGTCGATGAGCAGCTGTGCCTGCTCGCCATCATGGATGGTTCCGGTAAGCAGCTGCTGGAGAACGGCGTCTTTGGCATCGTTGGCCTTATCCTGAGTGGAGGCATCCTTTTCCCAGCTGCCGTGTTCGATACTTGCCATAGCCATTGCTTCACGCAGTTCGTTCTGGATGGCGAGGTTGCTGGGATGACGCTTGGCGATCATCTGAAAAATACGCAGCGCATCCTGCGACTGGTTGTTGTGCTGCATCGCGCCGGCAAGCTTGCGGAGATTGGCTTCGTTGTTGGGATGAAAAATACGCAGGGCATTGAGAGCGGTAGTGGTCACCCACGGAGCTTCGCAGCGGTTCGCGGCATAGGCGAGAGCGTTGAGCAGAAGCGGCTGATCGACACAGCGGGCAAGTCCGGGCTCACACATGGCCATGGCCCCCTGGGGATCGCGCGCCGCCTTGATAAAGACGATCGGAATGATGAAAAGAGAGGCGATCTGACAGAAGAGCTTGACCAGCGGATTGACTTTTCTGGTCTTGGCGATCTCGAGTTCGCGGAGCCGCTCAAAAAGCTGAGGTACTTCAGGACAGAGTACCACGATCGGCAACAGAGTGGCAATAGCTCCATTGATATCACCAGCCTGCTCCAGTTTTCCCGCCTGATTGTAGGCGTTCTTGGCATAAATCGGTGCCTTGCTGAAAGTTTTGCGTTCCATAACTTTTCTACTTTTTTCCGGACGGCATCACCGTCGACGGAATTTATATATATTAATAAAAAAACTATAACCCAACTTTCAGGTAAGATACCCCGGAAGAGTGTTTTTTTCAAGTCATTTCTGACAAAAAGCAGAGAAAAAAATGCAATTTTATCAAAACTTGATATTTACAACGGATTTACCGCAGTTTTCAAGCATAAAAAAACGTCACGCCTTGAGCAATTCCTCCCGGAATTTTGCGAACCCATCTTCCGCCGGATAGGCTCCCAGCACTTTGCCGTGCTTGAAGATAATCAGGCTTTCTCCGCCGCGGCTTCCGGCAACTCCGAGATCGGCATTGCGCGCCTCCCCCGGGCCGTTCACGGGACACCCCATCACCGCTATCTTGCGGTGCGGAATAACGCACTTGTCATGCTTCAGGCGGTTGACAAGATCTTCGACCTGCCCGGTCAGCGTGAGCAGATCTATCTCGGTTCGCCCGCATCCCGGACAGGATATGATCTCCGGCATGGCATCACGCATGCCGCATATTTCAAGGATTCCAATGGCGACCGGTATCTCATCTTCCGGAGGTGCGGTCAGGCTGACCCGGATGGTATCTCCGATACCCTCCATAAGCAGACTGCCGATACCGATGGCGGATTTCATGCTGCCGCGCACCCGGGTTCCGGCCTCGGTGACTCCGAGGTGAAGCGGATAATCGGTCAGAGCGGCAAATTTTCTCACGGCGGCACAGGTAACTCTCACGTCAGAGGATTTGAGAGCCACTTTGATATTGCGGACACCGTACTCCTCAAGCATTCCGCACTGCGTCAATGCGCCTTCAACCAGAGCGTCGGCCATAGCATCGAACTCACTTGCTCCGGAGTCGATGCGCTTTCTCACGGCGGCACTTCCGATACTGCCGCTGTTGGCTCCGACTCTCACGGCAACGCTGTTGTCGATGGCGGCACGGGCTATCTCACGGAGATCATTGCCTCCGGATATCAACCCCGGGTTGAGTCTGACCGCAGCCGCCTTACCTCTGATCGCGCCCAGCGCACTGCGGGCATCGAACTGGATGTCGGCAATGACGGGGATCGGAGAAGAGCGGACGATCTTTTCGAGGCATGGACTGTACTCCTCTTTATCAAACGCCAGACGGACTATTTCGCATCCCCGCTCATACAATGAGTTTATCTGTCTGATATTTCCCTCAACGTCAGTTACGGGAACCGTGGTCATCGACTGGACAGTGACCGGATAATCACTGCCGACGCCGACATTTCCGACCATGAAATTACGGGTTTTGCGGCGCATTTTTCACCTCTGTTGAACCGGGAAAAAAGCGGTAGAAAAGCCGTTTCCCGTCGTAGAAGGTAACGTAGAGCATAAGACCGACCAGCAGAACGACAAAGATGTTGGTGGCAATTTTAATAACGCTGTCAGGAAGCGGACGGCGGATGATCATCTCGATCAATCCGAAGAGGATGTGTCCTCCGTCAAGCACGGGGAGCGGCAGCAGATTGAAGATCATCAGCGCGAAGGATATCACGACCGTAAAATAAATTCCGCCGATGAAACTGCCGCGGTGGACACTGTCGAAAAGCACAGTTCCCATACCAAGAACTCCGGACATATGTCCCGGCTTGATAGAGCTGCTTTTTTTGGTGAGTTTCAGTTTGTTTCCGGCACTCACCAGAAGTCCGCGCAGACTCTTGATGCTCATATCGCAGGTATCAATAAACTGGGTGACGGGAGTCGGATGATCGACCATCAGCAGAGAGGCATCGATGGTTTGGGGAACTATTTTTTTGCTGGTGAGAGTATATTCGCTGATTTTTCCGTCACTTGAAATCTTGAGTTTGAAGCTCTTGTCTTTCATTCCGCGCAGAGCTGCAATGAAAGTCTGGACGGCAGTGAACGGCTTGCCGTTGAGTTCAAGCACCTGATCTCCGGCTTTGATTCCCGCCATCGCCACAGGAAGGCCGGGAACAACCGATTCGATTCTGTTGCTGGAGTCATCAGCAGTCATTGCAATACCGGCAAGATAGTAGGTGTACTTTTCGTTGACATCCGGCACATCGCGCGGAGTCACCGTGACGTCGAGAGTTTCACTGCCGCGCTTAACGGTGAGCAGAACAGGTTTGGAGCCTGCCATATCCAGCCGGAGCTGATACTCCTGCGGAGTGTTGATTTCGATTTTGTCGACTGCGATCACCACGTCTCCGTCTTTCAGGCCGGCCGCAGAAGCGATGCCGCCTTTCTGTATCCGGAGCTGGATGGGGATGAGCGGCTTGAAAAACGGATAGGCTATCTTTTCGCGTTTGAGATTGCCGGGAGCATCCGGGTTTTCCGCCGGAGTGTATTTGACCACCGCTTTTGAGCCGTCAGAATGGATGACGTCAAGCTCGATGTCGCCTACAGTGAAGAGCAGTTTTTTGGTGAATCCCGCCCAGGTATCGAAGAAACTCTTTCCGTTGAGTTTTACGATCCGGTCACGCTCGCGCAGACCGGCGGCATATTCGGGAGATTTTTCCGGAACCGACAGCACGGTTATCTCACGCATTTTGGGAGAATCCTGCGGCATGCCGCAGATCCAGACGATACAGGCGATGAGCAAGCCGGAAAGCAGGTTGAAAAGCGGTCCGGCGATCGCAGTTATTATGCGGTCAATGGGTTTTGCACGCTCAAGAACAGTTCCATCGGCAGCTCTGGGGGCGGAACTTGTCGCATCCACCTGCGGAATATCGCAATATCCGCCGAAGGGCAGCCAGCCGAGGCGGTACTCGACGCCCTTGTATTTTTTGCGCCAGAAGGGTTTGAAGCCCAGAGCAAAAGCATCCACGTGGAGTCCGCGCCATTTGGCGGCAATGAAGTGTCCGAACTCGTGGCAGAATATGCAGTAGCCGATAGCGAAGAAAACAAACACCAGCGAACCGGCGATATCAAGTATATAAAGCAGTTTATCCATAAATTTTCACCATTGATCCAAGTAACTGTTGTCATCGGGTTTACTATACTGCGGCAAGAGCGTTTTTTCAAATCCAAAACAGCTGTCAGGATAAAAGCAAAACGCCGGAATGGTTATTTCCGTTCCGGCGTTCTCTATGGGATGCAGATATTTTCCGCACTCCCCAATCACAGAGAAGAAAATTACTTCTTCTTGTGACGCAAAAGCTTCAGCTGCTTCTTGCGCTTGTGCTTGGCGATCTTCTTGCGCCGTTTTTTCTTCAAGTTACCCATTTTTTCACCTAATGTGTTGAAATTTACCGGCGGAATTTCTTCCGCCTTGTCACATCATAGCATATAATTTAGCTCTATTTTCGGATTTTCCCAATTAATTTTCAAAAAAATTGCAAAAAAAGCGTATTTTTTCAACTTTTTCACTTGAAATGCGGAGGATTTCCGGGAGTATCAAGCTCAACAGTGCATCCGGCGAGAGCTGCTGTTCTCCTGATCGATTCAAGCGATTCAGCGGTATCGGGTTTGTTGTCGTAGAGGAAATAATCTTTGCGGTGCGCCGGATTTCCGGTATTGGGCATAATGACGTTGGCTCCGGCAAGAAGTCCGCGCAGTCTGCCTGACTCCGGATCAAGGGCCGAAAGCGCAGTCGCAGAGGCGATGTTGACATCTTTGAGTACCAGACGGCAGACGCTGATCATTTTGCAGGTCATGAAAAGACGCTCTTTTCTGCGTTGGTCACTGTCGCTGCCGAAGTCCTCAAGCACAGCATCGGGATGGGTGACATACGGCCCGAGTCCGATCATATCGGCGTCGACGCTCCGGAAAAAATCTATATCACGGCTCAACATCTCTGCCGTCTGCCCGGGAAGTCCGACCATCACGCCTGTACCGAGAATATAACCGGCACTCTTCAGGTCGCGCAGAGCCTGACAACGCACATCGTAGTCCGTATCCGGATGAAGGCGTCCAAACAACTCTCTGTCGGTCGTTTCAATACGCAGAAGATAGCGGTCGGCACCGGCTTTGCGCCACATGCGGTAAACTTCAGGCTCCTGAATACCGCACGAGAGCGTTATGCCGAGTGAACCGTCGCCGATGGCTTTGACTTTTTCAACCATCTCTGTCACGAATTTGATAAACTGCGGATCACTGCGCTCTCCGCTCTGCAGGACAACTGAACCGTAACGTTCATTATAAGCTGTCTGTGCGGCGTAGAGAATATCATCCATCGCCATAGTGTAGCGTCCGGTGTTACGGTTGCTTTTGCGTATTCCGCAGTAGCGGCAATCGCAGGAGCAGATGTTGGAAAACTCGACCAGTCCGCGCAGATGCAGTACATCGCCGACATACCGGCGGCGGGTCTCCTGCGCCGCCTGCTGCAACAGGGGATAATCCTGTTCGGAACACTCGAGAAGCTCTTGTATACGGGCAGTATCTATATACGCACCTTCAAGTGCCTCATGGCAGATATCGCGGATACTCACTTGCCGAACTCTCTTCTCATTCTGGATACCAGATCCGCAAAGTACGCAAGTGCCGCATCGACCGGCTGCGGACTCTCAAGATCGACTCCGGCATCACGCATGATGTCGAGAACATCTTTGGTGCTTCCGGCGGAAAGGAAGCCGATGTAAGCCTTGCGTTTTTCCTCATCTCCGGAACGCAGATTAGCGGCGAACTGAAGCGCGGCGGACATTCCGGTAGCGTATTTGTAGACGTAGAAATTGTAATAGAAGTGCGGAATACGCGCCCATTCAAGAGCGATGCTCTTCGAGGGAACCACTTCGCTGCCATAGTAAAGCTGATTGAGTTCAGCATACTTTTTGCTCAAAATATCCGCAGACAGCGGGTTGCCGGCTTCGACGTATTCGTGCATCCAGAGTTCAAATTCGGCGAACATCGTCTGGCGGAAGATGGTTCCGCGGATCTCATCGGCAAGATATCCGAGCAGATATTTGCGCAGTTCAGGACTTCCGGCATTGGCGTAGAGATGCTCAAAGAGCAGGATCTCATTGGTGGTGCTGGCAACTTCTGCAACGAAGATATGGTAGTCCGCATAATGGAAATCACAGTTTCTGTTGCTGTAAAAACTGTGCATGGAGTGTCCGAGTTCATGCGCCAGAGTAAAGACGTCATTCAGAGTTCCGTTGTAGTTGAGCAGAAGATAGGGGTAGCTGTCGTAACATCCGCTCGAATACGCTCCGGAACGTTTGCCTTTGCGCTCCGGAACATCTATCCAACGCTCTTTGAACGCGCGCTCAAGATCCTTTACATACTCTTCGCCCAACGGAGCAAGTGCTTCAGTGACCAGCTTCTGCGCCTCGGCAAAGGAGTAATCACAGCGGCACTCGGCAACCAGCGGATTATAGAGGTCGTACATATCCAGCTTTTCCAGTCCGAGTATCTCGCGGCGCAGCTTCATATAATCGTAGAACGCCGGAAGATTGTTGTGGACACTCGAAATCAGGTTGCGGTAGACGCTTTCAGGAACATTATCATGCGAGAGGGCAGCCGCAAGGCAGCTCCTGTAGTTGCGGACTCTGGCACTGGTTGCGTGCAGTCTGGATGATGAGGCAAGAGTGGAGGCAAAGGTGTTGCGGAACTGTCCGTACACCTTGTAGAGTCTGTCGAAAGCCGCCTTGCGCACCTTGCGGTCGGATGACTCCAGAAAACGGCGGTAACTGCCGTGAGTGAGTTTTTCCCGTTTGCCTTCGCTGTTACGGATCGTGCCGAAGTCAAGGTCGGCATCATTGAGGATGCCGAAAGTCTTGTGGGAGGAACCGAAGATATCGGAAAAACTTCCCAGCAGAGTTTCCTCTTTTTCGCTCAAAGTATGGGGTTTGTCGCGGAGCAGCTCCTCAAGGCTGCGGCGGTAGAAGGCGAGAACAGGATCGTTGAGCAGCTCCTGCATGCGCTCATCCGGAATCGCCATGAGTTCAGGGTCGAACCACGCCTCTTTTTCCGAAAGTTCTGCGAACAGGGAGTGTACCCGGTCGACACGCTCACGGTTGGGATTGTTCGAGGTATCTTCGTCACTTTTCAAATGGGCGTAGCAGTAGACTTTCTCACCGAGGCGCGACAGGGCGTCACCGGCTTCGATCGCGGCTTTCAGCACTTCGGCACTTTCAGCAAGTCTGCCGTGGTAAGCATAGTAAGAGTCGGCAAGAGCCGGAATGGCGGAAAAATCTTTTTCCCAATCTTCGACCGAGGCGTACATTGCCTCAAGATCCCAGGTATCGTTGTTCATAATATATCCCTTTATGTATACTGTATTTCAAAAACGTCAGAAAAGCGGAATCACCTGCCCGTTCTGAAGTATTCTTATAATTTTCCCTGCTGATACGGCAAGGTCGTCGGCAACGCCTCCGGCAGAGAGCAGTTCACCTGCAACACCGTGTATCCAGACTCCGCAGGCGGCACGGCGGCAGAGAGAGCCTTTTATATTTGTATCACCTGTCACAGACGCAATCACTCCGGCAAGAGCATCTCCGCTACCTGCGATGGCAAGGCGGGAACAGCCGGAGCTGTTGACCCAAACTTCGCCGTCAGGTGAGGCAGTCACAGTCCGCGGTCCTTTGAGAACGACAATGCAGTTGAGCTGCTGCGCCAGACGCAAAGCAAACCGGATACGGTCGCCGCCTGTATTGACTTTGAATGACTCCGCAAGACGCATGGCTTCGCCCCAGTGAGGAGTGAGTATTACATCCTTGCGTCTGCACCAGACGTCAGGAGTACGGCAGAGGGCATTGATCGCATCAGCATCGAGGATGACCGGACCGGAAAACTCAAAAATATCAGCCAGAAGTCCGGCATCTGCAGCCCCCCATCCGGAACCGGCAAGCAGGACATTGCTCTTATCGAAGAGATCGCGCGTCAATCTGACAGCGTCGGCAGGATACGCTCCGTCATCACTGCCTGTGACATGCCGGACTATTCCGGCAGAGAGGGTCGACGGGAGATCTCCGCCTGTGACCAGACGGACTATTCCGCTTCCGCTGCGCAGAGCCGCATTGAGATTGAGCTGTGCCGCGCCGCTGTAATTGCGGCATCCGGCATAGATGAGAACTTTAGAACGGCTGTTCTTGTGAGAGAAAAAGTCGGGAGCTTTTACGTCGCTGTACGCTTCGCTTTCGGTGTAAAACTGCGGTTCCTCCACCTCTGCGCTATCAAGACCGATGTCACAGTACCTCAACACTCCCCAATACGGAGCATGATCGCTGTTGACCGCACCGGACTTGACGGCTCCGAACATGATCGTGGCGGCGGCTCTGACCGCCGGTTCTGCCGGAACACCGGTCGAAGCATCAACTCCGCTCGGAACATCGAGAGATATCACCGGCTGTCCGGAAGCGTTGGCGGCATCAATGAAACCTGCGGCACGTCCTCTGACTGCCGTTCCTGAGAAACCGATACCGAGAAGTCCGTCAACTATCAAATCGCCGCGCCGGAAATCATGTTTATCCAGCGTTTCGCGCTCAAAAAAAGGAATGTTTTCCGGAAGATCGCGCACTGCGCATGCCGCTTCGCCTTTAAATTCGCTTTTTGCGCACACGCTGTAAATAATGCACTCTTTTTTCAGGTAACGGGCGGCAACAAGGGCGTCTCCGCCGTTATTTCCCTTGCCTGCCAGAAGAACGATACGGTCAAAGCCGTCTGATGAGTTGTTTATTATCTGCGCTGCTGCCAGACCGGCACGCTGCATAAGAGTATATCCACGCTGCGGATCACACCCGGTGTACCGTTCCTCAAGGCGGCGGATGGCGGCACAGTCATGCGGAGTCATTTTGTTTCGCTTTCCGGCTTTTTACGCAGAAGATTTGAGAGGATGAAAAGTCCGACACCGGTACAGATAGCTATATCCGCCACGTTGAACACCGGATACTGCCAGACGTTTTTGTAGTGAACATCGATAAAGTCAATGACTTCTCCGTGCCACAGGCGGTCGATGGAGTTGCCGAAGATACCGGATATGACCAATCCGAGAGCGATGATGCGTTCAGCGTATCCCTCGGTGAGATAACGGAAAAACTTCACCATCAATGCGAGAACCGCAAGGGCGATTATCAGCAGAATGACAGTGCGTCCGGAGAGGATGCCCCAGGCGGCACCGCGGTTGCGGACATATGTCCAGCTTAAAATCCCCCTGATGACCGGAACGCTCTCGTGCAGGGCGAAGCAGTGCATCACCACGATCTTGGTGATCTGATCGACCGCAAGGATAAGCAGCGACAGCGCGGCGGAAAAAGCTATACAGAGTTTTTCCTGGCGCGCTCCCGGCAGATAGGAGTCGGGGAATATTTTTTTCATAAAGGCAGAAAACTTTCCGGACTCAATACTTCATCTGCTCTTCGCGTTTGCTCTTGCACTTGATGCAGTAGATGGCGTAAGGACGGACTTTGAGGCGTCCTTCGGGAATCATCTGGTCGCAATCAAGGCAGCGTCCGTAAGTACCGTCATGCAGACGGGCGATGGCGTCGTCGATGAGCTGAAGAATGTCACCGTCTTCGGAGAGAAGCTGAAGCTCCATCTCGTGGCGGCTGTTGTCACTGGAAATATCCGCCATATGGGTAGTGACTCCGCGTTTGTCGGCATTGGAAACATCCAGGGCATTTTCGCTGTACTGCTGCATCTGACTGCAAACCTGTTCGCGGGTTTTGAGCAGCAGATTATAGAATTCAAGGTCTTTGCCTTCAAAGGCCTTGGCAAGCTTCTTGTTCATATTCTGACTCCTTGGCTGACATTTTTTCCGGAGAACCGGACGTAATCTTTACACATCTTAATAACTTACATCTCCGGCGCTGTTTTTTCAAGTTCATTATGTGGAACAAGTCGCAAAACAAACACTATTTTAACAAATAATACACAAAAGTAATCCACAGATGGAATTTCGGAAACAGTATGCCGCAAAAAAGAGCAAAATTGCACGCAGGAATCAGAGCCAGTTTTTCTCTTTGAGCTGTGATATAAATACGGCTATCTGCTCTGCGGCGTTTTCCGGCAGCGGAGAACTGCAGACTCCGGCAAGATGTGATGGAACATCCTCCGGAGTCACTCCCTGCTTCAACAGCTTGTAAATGGCGACGGCTGTCGGATTGAGCTGGATTGATGAGCAGTTGTCTGAATTGAAGAGAAAACCGGAGTGGTCAGCTTCTTCGTGGAAAAAAATCACAGGTTTACTCATTTTCTGAACTCCTCTGCAAGGGTTGGCTTGAGCGGATGATCCAGATGGGCGAAGAGTCCGCGCGGCTGGAATATTTTATCGATCCTGCAGATCAGACTCCAGATATGCTCGAGGTACGCGGACTTCTCATCCTGCGTGAAGTAACGCATGGCATAGTTGCTGTGCAGAGCCATTGCAGACATCATCTGCGCGTGCCAGACGGCTGGCTGAACAGGCGCGATATACTGGGAATCCCTGCCGCGTGAGAGCCACAGGACGCTCTTTATTTTCCGCGGCTCGTTGATGGGATAACGGCGAGAAGAGCTGCCGTTTTTGAACCAGTCGCTCCAGGTGGGCAGCGGACGGGCGTACAGTTGATCTCCGTCGAAGAAGCAGAGCATAGCGTCATCGGCGACAGAAGATCCGCCCTCCTCTATCCAGCGGTTGCGGGTCGTAGACTTGCCGATGCCGCTTTCGCCGAAGAGCAGGATAGCGTCATTGCCGTCTTCAAGCAGAGAGCCGTGAAACAGAAAAAACTCCCCGGGATAAAGCAGGCTCTCAAGGGTTATTGCTCCGCAAAGCAAAAAACGCAGCTGAACAGATTGGCACTCCTTTTCGGCGAAGTCATTGGCAACAGGAAAGACATTGAAATGTTCCCCCCTGCGCTGTGCCACCCGGTATTTCGGACCATTTTCTCCGGCAGGCTGTATGTCAGAAAGAAGTACAGCACGACAGCAGGAGTTTGCGGAAGAAGCCACACACTCCAACTTCATAACATCAGCAAGAGTATTCAAAAAAAGCTCCGCCTCACCCTGGCCTGCACCGAGCAGAAGTACACGCGAACGGTCAAGCGGAATTTGCAGGTTTGCTTTCAAATCTTTCACTTCAGACACTTAAAAATCCAGTTTCAAGACAGCCTGACGGCGACGGATGTAATTTTCGTACTTCCGTCGCCGTTAGTTTTTCATTGATTCCGTGATGCTCCTAATAACATCACGGAATCGACATCTTTTTTAAGTAGCTGCAGGACCATCATCTATATCCGGAAGCGGAGGAAGCTCAGGCTCCTGAGTCTCCAAAGCTCCGGAGAAGATATCCGTCGTAACCTCGACAAGCCAAGGTGCTTCGTACTTTATTTCTTCTTTTATCATTTCAATACCTATTACGCAATTGTCATAACAAGTTTCTGCTTGTCGCCTTCTTCTTCGACTGCGAGCGTGTACCTGACAGCTGCACCGCCATCGACGAGCCATCCGGTGTATTTACCATTGTTCCACTTAAGACCGTAGCTAACATATGCCGGATAATTTCCGTCAATGATATTGAGAGTATCATCGATTATAATGTTGCTACCCTCGAACAGCACCCAGGAATCTCCCTCGGACAGTCCCTTGGTCTTATCCATGAAGAGAGCGATTGTATCACCGCGGAGGTCATTGCTGGCAAATCCGGTGAGAGATGCTCCCTCGGAAATGTTCCACAGCGAAACCTCATCAAGATTTACACTTGAACCAGTCAGTTTAACATCGCTGTTGCCGAGCAGCTCAACGGTATCAAAGTTGGTGATCTTGCTTGCGCCGAGTTCATTCTTGCCATAGTTGCTGAAGCACAGGGTGCGCTCACCCTTGACAGCCTGGGTAAGATAGAAGTCAGCGTTGGATGAATCGCCATCAAGAATACCTTTGATTGTCGCAACAGTACCAGTCTTGACGTTGCTGGTAAGGGTGATAGTGGTATCGCCGCGAACAACACCGAGGTTGAGTGAACCTGCGTAGATGTTCTTGGTGAAAGTACCACCACTGATGGTAATGTGGGTGTTACCGGTAACAACAGCATTGCCGCTCAGTCCGGAAAGCTCACCATTACCACCGTAAACGTTGTTATTGAACGTTCCGCCGGTGATCGTCAACGAAGTTGAACCATTCAGGATGTACTCGCCATCGTTCTGGACGAACGCACCGGCATAAACCTGCTTGTTGAAGGTACCGCCGTTGATGGTTATGCTGGAGTTTCCAACTGTCTGTGAGAATCCGGCATTGACCAGCGAAGCACCGATAATGCGCTCGTTGAAGATACCACCGTTAATGGTCATCTCGTGGCTTCCAATGGTATTCAGCTCACCATCCATAACCTGATGTCCGCCGATAACCATTCCGATAGTTCCGGCTTCGATGGTAACAGAGGTCTTGTAGCTGGCATTGAAGCTGCCGCCGTTCTCGATGCGGTGTCCGCCGACGACATAGGCAAGTCCGTCACCATTGGTGATGATAAGATTGCTTCTGCCGTTGTAGGCGACATCGACACCATCGACCATGGATCCACCGTGGATACGGGTGTCACCGGTTGCTGCAGTGGTCAGGTTGACCTCGGTGGTCAGGGTGCCGAGAGCAGCCTCCCAGTTCTCCTCAAAGTGGTTTTCACCACCGAAGTACTTGGCATCTTCCATTGCAGTGATGGTACCATTGCCGTACTTCTCAGCACGCTTGAAGTAACCATCGGTAGCGGGTGAGAAGTCAAGTCTGACTTCATCGTTCTCGTAGACCAGCTGTCCGAAGACGGTCTTACCGGTGGTTGCGTTCTCGTAGCTGAATCCGTAGCTGCCTTCAGCTCCGGTGAAGTTGTTCATATCGAGGACAATGTTGCTGCTTCCGTCGGTGAAGAGCAGGTCGATATCGGTCAGGTTGTCGATACCGGTTCCGAGGACGATGCTGTCTCCGGCGGTGAAGCTGTTGATATCGGCGATCATCTTATCGACGCTGACAGTACCCTCGTTGGTCGCCTTGAGAGCGTTGACATCATCGACATAGAGAGTATCGATGGTGATGGTGCTTGCGGCATCCAGTTCGATCACTGCCTTGTTGGAGATAGTCGCGGTGGTGACGTTCATCACGCTCGCGTTGGTGAGAGTGATGGACTGGTTCTCTTCGCCTTCGATTCCGCCGTGGACCAGAGTGGTCACGGTGAGAGTGGAGTTATCGAGAACGATCGCGGCATTTCCGAGTTTATCGTTACCGTCTGCGCTGGTACGTCCCATCGTAAGACGTCCGATGGTTCCGGCGGCATTGGTCAGAGTCAGCTTGCCGAGGTTGTCGCCCTGCGGATAGCTGGAGGCGGAGATCGCCTCGTGTCCGTAGAGGTAGAAGTCATCGACCTCGAACTTGGCGTTGGCTCCGGAAACATTGACCAGACCCCAGTTGATGAAGTAGCTGGTATCGACAGTGCCGGTGATGTTCATCACGGAGTTCGGATAGTTGTAGAGGTAAGTATCAACAACTTTTCCGCTGACCTCGAGGGTGCTGATGTTGAACTGGTCTTCGCCGTTGGCAGCGAGAGCATTCCAGCCATTGCAGAGAGAACCGCCGGTGATGTTTCCGCTGATTGAACCGCCGTTCCAAACGGAGAGTTCAATGGTGTTGTAGGCGCCGAGGTTCATATTGCCCTCGATGGTCATCGTGGAGGCGTAGAGCTCAGAAGCGTTGCCGCTGGCAGTCAGAGTTGAACCGACGCCGAGAGTGAATGCTCCCAGAGTGTTGATCTTTGAACCATCCATCGTGACGGTGGCGACACCGGCTGCCTTACCGAAGGTGATATCGGCGACGGAGTCGATGGTGGAGTTGACCATATCGAGCTTGGAGTTGCGGTTGAGCTTGTAACCGAGGACGATACCGTTGGAGGCAAGGACAGACTCCTCAACGATGAGCTTGGAGTTGTTCATCGTCACGGTTGCCTCGTCACTGCCGCTACCGGCGCTGAAGACGTGGTTGTGAAGCTCGGTATCTTCGATAACGAGATCACCGCCGACGTTCATCACAGAAGCACTGACGTTGCCTTCAGCAGTGGTGACACCGTCGAAGATCATCTTGCCGTCTTCGCGGACGTAGATGCCCTGGCTTTCAGCGAAGTTGAACTTCTTGAGGGCTCCCTTAACGGTGAGGGTGCTGAGTTCGCTCTGCTCTGCAGCGGTTCCGACGTAGATGTAACCCGCCATATCGACGCTGGCACCGGCTCCGATGGTAAGATCGGC
>JAZQTR010000007.1:0-11864 GCA_045630865.1 Victivallaceae bacterium | reverse complement strand
TTCTGCGGCATCGCCGCCGCCGGTAAAGCCGACTTCACCGCCCTCGCCCCCGGCGTGGCGGGCGCACTGCTCACCACCGTTGCCGGATTGATCGTGGCGATTCCGAGTCTGGTCGGATACAACGCTCTCAACGCCACCATCCGCAACCTGACCGTGACCATGGATAACTTCACCGAGGAATTCATGGTCAGACTCAAACTCGAACAGCTTGCTTTCGACACGAAAGGTGACAGCAACAATGCGTAAACGACGCCGACGCCGCTTTCAGGCAGAGAGTTTCGACCGCATCGACGTCACTCCGCTGCTCGACCTCACATTTCTGCTGCTCATCGCCTTTATGATCACCATGCCGCTCATGGAGTACGGCACTTCGATCAAAGCTCCGCGCATGAACAGCGAAAAACTGCCGGAAAAAAATTTCAAAAGCATTACCATCACTGCCAAAGGCACCATCATGTTCGGCAATGATGCCGTCACCCGCGAACAACTGGCAGAAAGCTTGAAACAGCTCAAGGAGTCCGGAGCCAAACAGGAGCTTCTGCTCCGTGCCGACGGCAGCCGCACTTACAAAGACGTTATCGAACTTATGGCACTCATCCGCAACTGCGGATTCGAAGACGTGGTGCTGGTCACCCGTCAGGAGGATAAGTAAAAAGTGTTCTATCAGGAGTACAACAAAGGTTCTTTCAGCAGGGCGGTACTGTGGTCAGTGATCGCCGTCTGCCACCTTTGTGCCGTACTGCTGCCGGGGTGTACCGTATTCAAAAAAGAGAAGAAAGAGAACGCTTTCAGAGTAAAACTCGGAGAAGTGGAACTCAACAAAGGTCCGGTAGTCGGTCCTCCGGAGCGTCTGCCCGATGAGCCTCCGGCTCCGCCCGCGCCTCCGCTGCCCCCTGATGAACCTGACACGCCAACCCCGGAGCCGCCTGCTCCTGCGCCGGAACCGCCGACGCCGGAACCTGCGCCTGCTCCGAGAGAGCCTGTGATTCCCCGTCCGAAGCCGAAACCCAAACCCAAGCCGAAGACAAAGCCCAAGGCGAAACCGAAAGCAAAACCGAAACCAAAGCCCAAAACAAAACCAAAGGCGAAACCCGCGGCAAAACCGAAAACCAAACCGAAAACCAAACCGAAGGCAAAGCCCAAGGATGACGGCGTTTACAAGCCGGATACTCCGCAGAGTGCCATCGGAACCGGATACAACCGCCAGACCAACGCCCGTATTCCCACAGGCAGCCGCAACGCCGCCCAGAGCTACGGCAAAAAATTCGACAACCGCACGCCCGGAGGCGGAGCCACACAGTCGATGGAAAAATACGGCAAAAATCTGGTTCGTTACCTCAAGAGCCGCTGGACATATCCGCCCAAAAGTCTGCTCGGCGGCAAAATGCCTGCGGTGCTGATCGAACTTGATGTGGCAGCCGATGGCAGAGTTCTCGGTAAAAAGATCGTCAAACGCTCCGGAGTCAACGCGATGGATCAATCCATCGAACTCATGCTCGATCAGCTCGACCGCATACCGGCACCGCCGGACGGAAGAATAACCCAGCAGATACTTATGCAGATGACAGACGATTGATTGCAGATTTATGAACAGAAGCCTTAAAATAGGAGTCCTGGGCGGTGGAAGCTCGGGAAACAGTATAATAATTTCCACCGGAAACGGAACCATCGCCGTAGACGCCGGATTTTCCGGCAAAGAGCTGCGCCGTCGCATGGGTATCGTAGGTTTTGCTCCCGATGAGCTTGATGCCGTTCTGCTCACCCACGAACACACCGACCACTCGCAGGGATGCCGTATTCTCTGCAACAGCTGCTGTCTGCCGCTTTACGCCAGTACCGGAACCGTAAAATTCCTACAGAAAGCCAACAAGCTGCCGGAGCGCGTGGTGCAGTTCGAGCGCGACAACTCCTTTGAGCTGCCGACCGGCATGATGATCCACCCCTTTGCCATTCCGCACGATGCCGTGGATCCGGTGGGCTTTGCCATCCGCACGCAGGATGACTTCAAGATCGCCATCGCAACTGACCTCGGCATCCTCGAAAACCATGTCGCGCTCTGCATAGCCGACAGCGATGTACTGGTGTTGGAGTGCAACTACTGTCCTGAAAAACTCCGCTGCTGCGACCGTCCGGAGCGCACCAAACGGCGCATCGCCGGACGCAACGGACACCTCGAAAACAGTGACGCCGTATCCGCACTTGAAAAACTGGTCACCGACCGCACCAAAGTAGTGCTGTTCGGACACATCAGCAGAGAATGCAACGATTACGATTTTGTCCGGCAGCTCGGACTTGCCAAACTCGCAGAGATGGGCAGAGAGGATATCCTCTTCGACGTCATACTGCAGGACAGACCTCTTGGCAGGTTCGACTACTCCGGCGGCAGATTCACCTTTACCGGAGCCGGAATCTGATGGAAAAAGTCCTCAAAATCAACTGCAAAGGCTGTATGTCGCGCTACGATGTGAGCGACCTTGACGCCTTTTCCGTCTTTCACTGTCCGCGCTGCGGCAGACAGTTGAGAGTTCCGGAAATATTCGGCTGCTTCATGCTTGAAAAACTCTGCGGCAGAGGCGGAATGTCCCGTATCTACCGCGCTCTCGATACCAGAACCAACAAGATCGTTGCGGTGAAGATCCTCGACCCCGACTGCGATGACGCCGACCTCAAGTCAGGTTACGCCAAGGAGGCTGAACTGCTCCAGCGTCTTTCCGGCAAGATCGGTATCATGCCTGTTTACGATGCAGGCGATATCGACGGCGTGTTTTATATGTCCATGCAGTATCTGCCAGGCGGCGACGTTGAACAGCGTATGCGGTCAGGAGAGCTTCCGGAGCGCAGGATCGTCGCCAACTGGCTCGCTGATGTCGGCGAAGGTCTTGAAGCGGCTCACGAACTGGGAATAGTCCATCACGACGTGAAGCCCTCCAACATCTTCATCAACGGAGAAAACCGCGCCCTGCTCGGTGATTTTGACCTTGCCGATGCCAGAAAAGACGGCGACCTCGTCACTCCCTGCCACGGCTGGGCAAGTCCGGCGTACGTCAGTCCGGAGCGTCTCTACGGCGGCGGCGAGGACTACAAAGGCGATATCTTCAGTCTGGGCGTCAGTGCCTACGAGCTGCTCGGCGGCAAAATGCCATTCAGTATGGATGGCGAATCAACTGTCCTCTACGAGGAACGCCGCAAGATGGCTTTCGATGATCTGATAACTCTCGCTCCGGAGCTGGGGCAGGAGACATCAGATCTGGTGCGCAGTATGCTCGAATTCGATCCGGCAATGCGTCCGGATTATCCCGAGGCGGTCGCCGTATTCAGAATGCTGGAGTGGGATTAAATGGATAGCAGAAACAACATCTACGGAGCTTTCGATATCGGCGGCACCAAGTGCGCCGCGCTCATCGGCTGTCTCGATGAAAACGAATACAAGATACTGGGCAAAAGCAGGTTTCCGACTTCCCAATACCGCGATCCATACGAGTGCATAGCCAGATTGTGCGGCGACCTTGCCGCGCTGAAGAAGGAGCTTGACGTGGATATATCCGCCATCGGTATATCCTGCGGCGGTCCGCTCGACAACGTAAGAGGTGTGATCCAGTCGCCTCCCAACCTGCCCGGATGGGATGATATTGAGGTGTGCGATCTTGTCGAACAGCTTGCCGGAGTTCCGGCGTTTCTGGAAAATGATGCCAATGCCGGTGCCCTCGCCGAGTGGCGTTACGGCGCAGGCAGGGGTGCGGAAAATATGCTCTTTCTCACCTTCGGTACCGGACTCGGTGCCGGAGTCATCGCCGGCGGCAGTCTGCTTTACGGCGGCAACGGCAACGCGGGCGAACTCGGACACATCCGCCTCGCTCCCGATGGGCCTGCAGGTTACGGAAAGGCTGGTTCTTTTGAGGGTTTCTGTTCCGGCAGCGGACTTGCGCAGCAGATGAAAACTCTTGCCCGTACCCGCCTTGCTTCCGGTGATCCGGTTGCGTGGGGCAGCGATGAAGAGATGATCTCGCAGCTCGATGCCAGAAAGCTCTCCGAACTTGCTGAAGAGGGAGATGCCGATGCTCTTGCAATCTTTGAAAACTGCGGAAAAATGCTCGGCTGCGGACTTGCTATAGCGGTCGATCTCTTCAATCCTGAAAAGATCGTGATCGGCAGTATGTTTGTCAGATGTGAAAAGTTTCTGCGTCCGGCGATGGAGCAGACCCTCACTGCGGAGGCTCTGGGTGTGAGCCGTTCGATCGTGAGTATCCTGCCGGCATCGCTCGGCGAAAGTGCCGGTGATGTGGCTGCGCTCTGCGCGGCGCGGGAAAATTTTATGGAATACAGCAAAATCAAAATATGAAAGGTGATATATAAATGAATACCCCCAAAGCTCTTTTTCCGAAACTCGACCGCCCGGCGCGTGTCGTCGTTCTTATGAGCGGCTCAGGAAGCAACGCCGAAGTACTTATCCGCGCTTCCAGAATGGAAAACAGTCCCTTCACTGTCTGCGCTCTGGTCACCGACCGTCCGGAACGCTGCCGTGCCAGAGAGATCGCCGGAATCTACCATCTGCCGCTGGTTGAGTGCGACATCTTCGACTTCTACCGCCGTAACGGAGAAACCTGTATCCGGCTCGATACTCCGCACCGTCAGGAGCTGCGCAAACAGTGGAACGAACAGCTGGAAAAGGCCATCGCCCCGTTTGCTCCGGACTTCGGCGCGCTGGCGGGATTTGTTCCGCTCACCAATCTGGCTGAGAAACTTCCACTGCTCAACGTCCACCCCGGCGACCTCACGATAGAAGATGACAACGGCAGACGCCTTTATACCGGACTGCACCACCTGCCGGTGGAACTCGCCATCCTCGACGGCGTTCCCGGACTGCGCAGCAGCGTGATCCTTGCCCAGCCCTACTCCGGCAACGGCAACAGCGATATGGACTCCGGCCCCATCCTCGGAGTGTCAAGTCTGGTCGCCCCCAAACTCGACGGCGCGATACTTTCCAGACTGCAGAAGCTCTACGAGATCCGTATTCCCGGCGTCACTCCGACCGACCGTCTGCGCGAAGTCGCCGACGCCAGTCTCGAAGAATTGAAGATCCACGGCGACCACGTCATTTTCCCCAAGGTCATCGCCGATTTCGCCCGCGGACTCTATGCCGTTGATGCAAGGGGACAGCTCTACTATGAGATCGACGGTAAATTCACTCCTGTGACCACCGTCGAGTACCCCGAAGCAGCAGCACCGGTTCCGTGGATCGTACAACTTTGAAGAGAAAGAAATACCTCCATGCAGAGCATAAAAGTTTCTCTGGGAGACAGATCCTACGATATCGTGTTCAGCAATGAAATGCCTGAACTTAAAAAGCGCAAAACACTGCTGGTCACCGACTCGAACATCAACGCCCTCTACCGTGAAAAACTCATCTCTGTTCTCGATCCCGTGGACGTTGTGGTCATCCCCGCCGGGGAGGAGTCCAAAAACGCCTCCGTCTGGCTCGACATCTGCCGCACCGCCGCCCGGCACCATCTGGGCAGAGACTGCCGCTTCGCCGCCTGCGGCGGAGGCGTCACCGGCGACCTCACAGGATTCGCCGCCGCGACCTATCTGCGCGGAGTACGCTTCATCCAGATACCGACTTCGCTTCTGGCGATGGTCGACTCCAGCGTCGGCGGCAAGACCGGCATAGATATTCCGGAGGGCAAGAACCTGATTGGAGCTTTCCACCAGCCGGAACTGGTCTGGATCAATACCGGTTTTCTTGCCACGCTTCCGGCAAGGGAGATGGGCAACGGTCTGGCGGAGATCGTCAAGACTGCGGTGATAAGAGATGAAGAATTCTTTTCTCTCCTCGAAAACAACGCCTCCAACCTGCGGGATGCCGGAAACCGTGATATCTTCAACACCGTCATCCGCCGCTGCTGCGAGATAAAAAGCGATGTGGTAAGCAATGACGAAAAGGAGTCCGGCTTGCGTGCCATCCTCAATTACGGCCACACCTTCGCCCATCCGATAGAAACCTTGAGCAATTACACCGTCGCCCACGGAGAAGCCGTTGCAATCGGCATGGAATACGCCGGATGCCTCGCTCTCGAACTCGGCTTGTGGAAGGAGTGCGATTATCTCCGTCAGGCGGCCCTGCTCGATGCACTCGGACTGCCACGCAGACGCAGTGAAAGCATCCGTGCCTGCGACATGCTCGAACTGATGAAGAGCGACAAGAAAAACCGCGACGGAAAAATCACGCTCGTATTGCCGGAAAAAATCGGACAGATCCGTGTAACCGACTCGATTGACCCGCAAATTATCCTCGACACCCTCGAAAGGCTCTGAACATGACCGATCACGAAAGCTGCATCGCACTCAACAGCATATCCGGGATCGGTTATGCCACTTATTCGGCTCTGGTCAGATATTTCGGCTCTCCGTCGGCGATTTCCGGACACGCAAAAATCGACTATCTCGCCGTAAAGCGAGTGGGGGAAAAACTTGCCTCCGAACTGGAAAATACCGACTTCGAGCTTGCCATGGCAAAAGAGTGCGACCTTGCCATGCGCCACGATGTCCGGATCATCGCCATCACCGATCCGGAATACCCATCGATTCTGCTCGATCTGCCCAATCCGCCCATTGTACTTTACGTCGCAGGCACTCTGCCGTCGTTCAACCGCTCGCTCGGCGTCGTCGGCAGCCGTGAAATTTCCAGTTACGCCAGAGAACAGACCAGAAGCATCTCCTTTGACGCCGCCGCCAACGGATACGTCGTCGTTTCCGGACTGGCTTTCGGGGCCGACAAGTGCGCCCACACCGCCGCACTTGATGCCAACGGTATCACCGTGGCGGTCATCGGTTCGGGACTGGCAAAAATCTATCCGCCGGAACATACTGATCTGGCAAAAGAGATCATCAACTCCGGCGGAGCGGTAATAAGTGAGTTCCCGATGCAGTTTCCGGTGATGAGCACCGGATTTCCCCGCCGCAACCGGATAATCACCGGATTGTCAAAGGCCGTTCTGGTGACGGAAGCCGGATTGAAGAGCGGCGCAATGATAACTGCAGAATATGCTCTGAAGTACAACCGTCCGCTCTTTGCCCTGCCGGGAAGAGTGGATAACCCCAATGCGCTCGGCTGCCTCAAACTGCTCAAAGAGGGGGCGGAACTGGTCACAGATTTCAGCGACATAGCAAAAAAATTCGGCGACACGGTTTCAGTGCCGCAAACAGCCGACATACAGCCGGAAACTCCGGAATTCCACTCTCCTGAAGAGGAGAAAATCTGGCAGAAACTCTCCTTTGACGGAACAAGTTTCGACTCTCTGGCAATAACTCTCGGCATGTCCGCCGGAGACCTCACCGCCAATCTGGTTTCGCTTGAAATGCGCGGACTGATCGAAAACTGTTCGGCCAACACCTACCGGAAAAAAAGATGAGTACTGTACATATCATGCTGGGCGGAAACATCGGCGATGTCCGCAATACTTTCCGTCAGGCGCAAATGTTCCTTGCGGAAAACCGCCTTGAAACAGTTTGCGCCAGCCGTATCGGCAGCTCCGCCGCTGTCGACTGTGTCCCCGGTACACCGGAGTTCTGCGATCAGGCACTTGCCTGCCGCTGGGACGGCACTCCTGAAGAGCTGCTCGACCTGCTGCAGAAGACCGAGCGCAAATTCGGCAGACCGGAAAACCACAGAAGCGATGAATCCCGCACCCTCGATTGCGACCTGATATTTTTCGATGATTTGATCATATCTACCGACAGGCTGACTGTTCCGCACCCGCGTATGCATCAGCGGCTGTTCGTTCTTGAACTCATGGTGGAAACTGCGCCGGATCTCATCCATCCGGTACTGAAGAAAAGCGTCCGTCAGCTCTTTGAGGAAATTGTATGCAAATGATACAATCTTATATATTTTGTCCCCATTCATAATTTGCAAATCAGATTTTGAAGTATTACTTTAACAGCGTACAGGTGGTATCAAAATGAAAATGACAGGATTTTTGAAAATGGCTTTATGCAGCACCGTTTTAAGCTCGGCACTTATGGCATCGGAAACATTTTCTCCGGAAAACTCAAAAAGCTTCCACAAATATGTCGAACCCACAACCGGAGTAGTGTCATATATCCTTGATTCAGCTTTTCCGGGACACAATCATCAGAGCCTCTATTTCACCCAGAAGTCTATGACAGATGACGGAAGATTTCTCGTATTCAACATCTCCGGAAACAAGCTCAAAAATTACAAGCACCTTGCGGTCTATGACTTCAAACTCGAAAAAGCCATCCGCATAGCCAATACCGGAAAAATTCCGTATCTGGATGTCAAAACAGCTCAACTCTATTACGTAACAGAAAAGGGCGTCATCCGGCACGATTTGAGAGAAAATCCCAAAGTGGCGAAACTGATAACTCCGATGCCGGAAGAGATCAAAAAGCTCGGAAAAGTCAATTGGTACTGCACTCACCCGACGTTGACACACGACCGCAAAAAAGTGTTTCTCGATATATATGTTTCCAGTGCCCGCTGCGTTCAGGGACTGCTCGACCTTGAAACCGGAAAATTCGACAAATGGGGCGAAACCGATTTCTACATCAACCACGGACAGATCCACCCTTTCCGCAACGATCTCGCCCTCTGCGCCTGGGAGGGGCTCAAAGGAAGAAAAGTCAACGGCGTCTATCCACGCCTGTGGCTGCTGGAACCCGGCGGCAAACGGACGATGATTCCGCCAGCCATCAACAATTACGCCACTCACGAATACTGGACTGAGGACGGAAAAGGTTTTTATTACTGCTCAAAAGGTGTCCACTACCACGATCTTGCAACGGGAAAACAACGCACTGTTGTTCCGATGCCGGCTGCCCACGCCGTTCTTTCAGCTGACAACAGCTTTGCCGCCTTCGATCAATCAGTCGACACCTGGTACCGTGGCTGTTCGTGGTCTGTCGGTTTCTACAACATAAAAACCGGCAAAGGCTTCTACTTCTATCCGAAGCTTGAGGCATACAACACGATAGAAAACCAGAGCAAACTGCACCCTGATCCGCACCCGCAATTCGTCTGCAACGACAAGTACATAATCAGCACAGTAAATCTCGGTTCAGGCTTGATGTCGCTTGCGATAACGCCAGTAGATCAACTGCTTGAACGCACATCAGAATAAATCACACTCTTCCATCCTGCGGCGGAGCATGAAGCCGTAAACGGCTCCCGCTATCGAGCCGCCGATGTGGCTGGTGAAAGCCACTCCGGAATCCGGAAAGAGAAAGGCGCAGGCTACCTGAAAACCGAACCAGAGAATAAAGCAGAACCAGACAGGAAGCTCTATCCAGATGAGATTATCGTTGCCGGAAAAGTAACGGACTCCAATACTGTTTCTGAACATAAACGAAAGTTTGCGGCATGGACACACTACCGCACAGCACGCCATGAATCCGGCAATAAAGCCGCTTGCTCCGACACAGGGAATATCCGGCGACACCGCCGTAAGCAGGTAAAATATTTTTGATGAAAACAGACTCAAAACAAAGAGCAGAAGCATCTTTTTGAGCGGCAAAATTCCTTCAAGTATCTTTCCGCTCAACCAGAGAAAATAGATGTTTCCGGCAAAGTGAACAAGTCCTGTATGAAGAAACGCGGAAGTGATAAAGGTGACGCCTCCGCAACGGAAAGCTGACGATGGAATAAACCCGAAAGCCCGATTGATCTGCCCGAAACCGTATGTTCCGGAAACCGCCAATCCGGCGGCGCAGAGCAGAAGCAGAACATAAGTCACCCACGGCTGACGGGCAGGGCCGCCCTCACGGTCGACAGGAACTCCCATCGCACCGAGCAGTACATCCGAGAGACGCTCATCATCACCGGCAAACGTCGGCATATCATCGGGGAGATCCATCGGTTTTGTGAGGTCGATGGCTGTATTGGGCTTATGCTTGAACTCTTTCACCGCTTCAGGAGCTGCCGGAAGCTGTTCAAGTTCATCCGGGTCAAAACAGAATACCTGACATCTGCGGCAGACGTCAAGTTCGATTTTGGGAGCATTTTCCTCCACCCGCAGATAGACCTGACGCAGTTTGCTTTTGCAGACACGGCAGACAGAACCGTTTTCCTCAAACGCAACGTCAGAGGCACGCCACAGGCGGTTGGCGATGTCGGGAGTTTCCAGAAGTGAACGCAGGGCGGATACGCTCAAGGTTCTGGTTTTGCATTTCGGGCATACCAGATTGAGTTTGCCGTGGAAGAACTCCTCTTCCAGGGGCGTACCACACCTGAAGCAGAACATTATGTTAATATCCTTAATTTTATGAATTTGACACTGCGAGCTCTACTGTCGTACTTATTATAACATATCCAAATGTACCATTTAGACAATGTTTTGTCAAATACACAAAACGGCTTGTTTGCATCGGGGGATGCAGTGTGAGTCAAGGTCGTGTTTTTCAGCGAGTACGCAAGGGAGCATACGACTGTATGTGACCGCAGCGACGGAGCGGAAAAGCACGAGATTGACCACAATGCGCCGCCGCCGGTCTAATTTCTTTACAGCAATTGAAACAGAATCAGACGGAAAATCTCACGTGGATAACGTCGCCATCCTGAACTTCGTACTCTTTACCTTCGATACGGAGTTTTCCGGCGGTCTGCGCCGCACTCCAGCTGCCGCAGGCAACGAGATCTTCGTAGGAGACCGTTTCCATACGGATAAATCCGCGGCACATATCGGTGTGAATCTTGCCGGCGGCTTCGGGAGCAAGTGCACCCTTGGTCACAGTCCAGGCGCGGGACTCCATCGGACCTGCGGTAAAGAAAGTGATGTAGTTGAGCAGACGGTAACCGGTTTTGATAACTTTATCAAGTCCGGAACTGGTCACGCCGAGTTCCTCCATGAAGATCGCCGCCTCTTCGGGGTCGAGTCTTCCGAGCTCATCTTCGAGTTTGGCACAGACCGGAATGACTTCCATATTTCTTTCAGCGGCAAACTCAAGCAGACGCTTGGCATTGTCATCGCTTGAGAAGTCTGCCAGCTGCTCTTCACCGATGTTGGCACAGATAAAGGCGGGTTTGACCGAAAGCAGTCCGAGATTCTGAACGATGGCGCGCGCCTTGGGGTCGTTTTCATCGTACTCCGGCTTGCGTCCATCGGAAAGCTGCAGACACATATCTTTGAGCAGTTCAAACTCGAGTTTGGCATCCGGATCATTGGAACGGGCAAGCTTGCTGGCACGGTCACGTTTCTTTTCAAGCTGCTCAAGGTCGGCGAGCATCAGCTCGGTTTCGATGGTGGAAAGATCGGATACCGGATCGCACTTGCCGTCGACGTGAACAACATCACCGTCAGGGAAAAGACGGACAACGTGGGCGATGGCATCGACGTTGCGGATGTGTCCGAGGAACTGGTTTCCAAGTCCCTGTCCCTGACTTGCACCGCGGACAAGACCCGCAATGTCGATGAACTTCAGGCCGGAAGGAACAATTCTGCCGGAGTTTTCAAGTTTGGCAAGCACATCCAGACGCTCGTCCGGCACCGGAACGATGCCTGTGTTGGGTTCGATGGTGCAGAACGGAAAGTTGGCCGCTTCGGCACCGCTTTTGCTCAAGGCGTTGAAGAGAGTGGATTTACCGACGTTGGGCAATCCGACAAAACCGCAGGAAAAACTCATAATACAAAAATCCTGTTAAAAAATACTGCTGCCTCTCCTTTTCGGGACGGGGCAGCAGAAAATATGAACCAGATAAGCTGTTTTCAGCCGGTGGATTAACGGTTGGGGGTAACCACTGCCTCGCGGCTGTAAACAAAGTTCCACCAGTCGTGATTGACGTCGATCACCCACGGGGGATTCATGAGCGGACCGTATCCGGCGCCGTGGCCATCGGGGTTATCCGGGCA
>JAZQTR010000006.1:0-7795 GCA_045630865.1 Victivallaceae bacterium | reverse complement strand
AACCATTCCCTCCATGACCGGAGTGGCGCAGGCGGGAGCAAGGTTGCGGCGGTTCTCGACCTCGACCACGCAGACGCGGCAGCTGGCGGGCTTGTTGCACTCGCCGTTGCCCAGATGGGCGCAGTAGCAGAGGGTCGGGATATTGATATTGAGCTGACGGGCCGCCTCAAGAATAGTATAGTTGGCGGGGACAGTTACGGCTTTGCCGTTGATGGTGAGATTTACAGTATTCATTACTTCTCTTACTCCATAACGATGGCTTTTTTCGGACATCCGTCGACGCAGGCACCGCACTTGATGCACTTATCCTGATCGATGACGTGCAGCTGCTTGAGTTCTCCGTTGATGGCACCGACAGGGCAGTTGCGTTTGCACTTGGTGCAGCCGATGCAGCTGTCGTTGATCACGAGCTTGAAGAGCTTGCGGCAGGTGCCGGAGGGGCAGCGTTTGTCGCGGACGTGAGCGATGTACTCATCCTTGAAGTAACGCAGGGTACTCAGGATCGGGTTGGGAGCGGTCTGACCGAGTCCGCAGAGGGCGGTATCGGTGATGGTCTTGGCGAGGTTTTCGAGTTCGTCGAGCATCTCTTCAGTGCCTTTTCCGTCGCAGATCTTCTCGAGCATTTCGAGCATTCTGCGGGTACCGATACGGCAGGGGGTGCATTTTCCGCAGGACTCATCCTTGGTGAAGTCCAGATAGAACTTCGCCATAGCGGGCATGCAGTCCTTGTCAGAAAGAACGATCATACCGCCGGAACCCATCATGGAACCGATCTTGGAAAGGTTCATGTAGTCGATGGGGGTATCGAGGTTTTCAGCAGTGATACAGCCGCCGGAAGGTCCGCCGGTCTGAACCGCTTTGAACTCTCTGCCGTCGGAGATTCCACCGCCGATCTCATAGATGATCTCGCGCAGGGTGGTTCCCATCGGGACTTCGACCAGACCGACGTTGTTGATCTGACCGGCGAGAGCGAACACCTTGGTTCCGGAGTTACCGGAAATGGTGCGTTTCCAGTTGCCGTTCTCATCGAGTTCGGGCTTCCAGTTACCGATCTTGGCGTACCAGGCAGCACCCTTGCGGATGATTTCCGGAATGGAAGCATAGGTTTCAACGTTGTTCACGTTGGTTGAGCAGCCCCAGTATCCGCCGCCGATGTTGGCGGGGAACGGCGGTTTGGTGGTCGGCTCGCCGCGCTGACCTTCCATGGAGTGGATCAGAGCAGTTTCCTCACCGCAGACGAAGGCGCCGGCACCGAGTTTGATCTCGATATCGAAGCTGAAGTCGGTTCCCATGATGTTGTCGCCGAGGAGACCCAGTTCACGGGCCTCACGGATGGCGATCTCAAGACGGGAAACAGCCAGCGGATATTCAGCGCGGATGTAGACCAGACCCTTCTGGGCTCCGATGGCGTAAGCACCGATAGCCATGGCTTCGATGATGCTGTTCGGATCTCCTTCCATGATGGAGCGGTCCATAAAGGCACCGGGGTCACCCTCATCGGCGTTACAGACGATGTATTTCTCTTCAGCCTTGACACCGGCAGCGATCTTCCATTTGAGACCGGTGGGGAATCCGGCACCGCCGCGTCCGCAGATACCGGAATTCAGGACTTCCTGAACGACCTGGGCGGGAGTCATGTCGAAAAGACATTTGGCAAGAGCCTGATAACCTTCGTTGGCGATGTACTCGGTGATGTCTTCGGGATCGAGCAGTCCGCAGTTGCGCAGAGCGATACGCTCCTGCTTGGCGTAGAAGCTCATCTTGGCGTAGTCCTGGACGCGCTCCTTGAGCAGCGGCTCGACGAAGAGCAGTCTCTCGATGAGCTGTCTGTTGATGATGTGCTTCTCGATGATCTCGTCGGCGTCTTCAGGAGTGACCTGGACGTAGAAGACGTTGTCGGGCATGATCTTGACGATCGGACCCTGGGCGCAGAATCCGAAGCAGCCGGTCTGGACGACGCGGACATCGTTCTCAAGGCCGTTCTTCTTGATGAGTTCAGTCATGCGCGCCATCAGTTCCTGTGAGTTGGAAGCGTGGCATCCGGTACCTCCGCAGCAGAGGATCTCCTTCTTGGCGGAAGTGATGTCGTGGGCAGCACCCTCGCGCAGATAAAGTTTGGCTTTGCAGTCGTTGTAAGCGGCAACGAGAGATTCCTTGGAAGTGATCTTGTTCATAATTATCCCTGAGCCTTGTATTCTTTGACGATTTCCACCGCTTTGGCGGGGGTGACTTTACCGTAGACTTTGCCGTTGACCATCATAACAGGGGCAAGTCCGCAGGCACCGACGCAGCGCAGACCGGAAACGGAGAAGAGTCCGTCCTCGGTGGGATGGGTGTCAGCCTTGACGCCGAGAACACGCTCGATTTCAGAGAGAACCTTCTCTGAACCCTTGACGTAGCAGGCGGTTCCGAGGCAGATGTCAATGCAGTATTTGCCTTTCGGCTCGGTGGTGAAGTAGTTGTAGAAGCTGACCACACCTGAAACCTGGGCTTCGGTAAGGAACAGTTTCTGGGCGACGTACTGCTGAACCTCGCGGGGCAGGTATCCGAAAATACCCTGCGCCTTGTGCAGCACCTGGATCAATCTGCCGCGGCGTCTTTCATCGTCGCGGACAATGCCGAGAGTGTCGATGAATGCGTCAAGTTCAGCAAACTTGGCAGCAGCACCTTCCGACATTTTTTTGCAACAACACATAATCCTCTCCCTGTTGTTTGTTAAGAATGGTTAATTTGCAAAAGTTGTTACTAAAAGACCTTATCAATCGAAAGCGGTCTCGGTATCGTGACCGCGATCGAGCTTCATTCGCACACCGAGCATCGCAAGTCCGCCTGCGATGACCTCGCGCTGGACCACCACCCCGGGAGGCACCTGAAGTGCCACGTTGGCGAAGTTCCAGAAATACTTTATTCCCAGCTCCACCAGCTGATCGACCACCTGCTGGGCGGCGGCACTGGATACACAGATGACCGCAACATCAGGAGGTGAGTTTTTCAGACAGCGGGAGATGTTTTTGACGTCGAAGACCTCCCTGCCCCGGATCTCCTTGCCGATCTTGGCAGGATCACTGTCGAAGACCGATTCGATACAGAAACCGTAGTGGTTGAAGTCATCGTATCCGAGAAGAGCTGAACCGAGGCTTCCGGCACCGACCAGAGTGGCGGTGATGGTATCCTGCCAGCCGAGGTAGTTCTTGATGTAACGGATCAGCTCATTTATATCGTAACCGACTCTGCGCTGGCCGGAAATACCGGTGAGGGCAATATCTTTGCGGACAACGATAAGTTCTATATTCATATATTCGGCAAGTTCGGTTGACGAAACACTCGCCTTGCCTTCAAGACGCATCTTGAGCAGTTTATGCAAATAGGTCGGCATTCTGCGTATTGCCGGCGTATTCAAGATTTTTCCACGACTCATAAAAAATTCCTGCTGCCGCAGATATCCGGAACGCTGCCGGTCCCGGAACATCTGCGCGTTTCTCTTCTATACATAATATCACCATAAAAAATATCACACTCTGTCATAAATTTCAAATGTTTCAGGCAATTTTCTCAACTATTTTCGCAAAATCACCCTGTTTGCTCTTATTTTCCAACCCTTGATTTAGTAACTAAATTACTCTTAAAATCTGCAAATTTCTCTTACATCCGCCGTATTTTCATTCTGCAAGCAATAGAAAAGGATGAAAAAAAGATAAAAAAATACCTATAAACGCTTGAAAAATGTGTTTGACGGATTATTTTATAATAAAGATAAAAAAATATCTATATTAAAACATCTTGTCAACGGAGTAAAACAGATGTTTTGAGGAGAACCCGAAGCAGTACAGTTTTTCCGACTGTTCTGCGGAGCTTCAATGGCTCTTTTGCCGCAGAAATATCTGTTCCGACAAGAACCATCTGCCCCATCCCCTGTCCGCGCCGCCGCCCACCCCCACTTGGACCGGTGCGGGCTTTTTTTTGCCGCAAATGTTGATTTTCTGTTGAACGGTTTGAAATATGTGCAACAGAGTGTATATTTTTGATATTGTCCCAATTGTTGTGAAACCACCAGACCGACGGCGGTGCATTGCGGGCAATCTCGTGCCTTTTGGTTGCGCCGCTACGGTCGTGTACAGTCGTACACTCCCTTACGTACTCACCAAAAAAACACGACCTTGCTCCACACTGCATCCACCGATGCAAACAAGCCGGTCTGCGTGGTTGACAAAACACTGCCTGAATGGTATATTTAGATGTGCAGTAACAAGTGCTTAAATAGACTTCTGTATGTCGGTTTTACAAAATTCGGTACATCAACATATTTTTACACGATGACGTAACTATAACGGGATATTCTTATGAAATTTGTATTGATAGCAGGAATTCTCTGTGCGGTATTTTACTTCTGTTTCCGGACAGACTCGCCGCGCAGCAGCAAAAACGCAGCTGTTCAGGCTGAAAAAAATGTTAAACCTGCACAAAAGCAGAGAGTATATTACAGCACAGGTCTTGCCGGAAAGCTCCGGGCTATCGGCGATACATTCAACTCGCCTGAATTTTCCGAACTCGAGAAGAGCATTGTCAAACGCGGCATAACCAAACCCTACGCCCAAAAGGTCAAAAACCTGCTCGGCAAAAAGGTTCCGGAATTGAACAAAGTGCGCAATCTTGCAAACTCCAGAGATATCGGAGTGAAACAGGACCAGGATCTGGACTATATCCCGCCATTCCGCTCCTCTCTCTCCTGGCTGCTGCTGTCAGCCGAATACCAGTGCAAATACGGCAGCAAAAAGCAGGGTATCAATGACATCGCAACTGCCGCAAAGATTCTCGGAATATACTCATCATCCAGCACTGGATTAGCTCACTTTCACGGAGCCGCGGCGATACACAAGCGTTTGACCGACACCATCAGAAGAGTTCCGTTGAGCAAGGCGGAAAAAGCACGCTGTCTTGCCCTTATCCCTGAAAAGAAAATCCTTGCCAAACTTCTGGAACAGACCCTTGAATGTGAAAAAGAGCCGCTCTTTTCTCTGCACAGCGAAATCAAGTCGCAAAACGCAGACACAGACAAGCTGCTCGAGGGATACTCCTTCGGATTCAAGCAGACGATCAAAGAGATCAGCGCAGAGCATCTCAAAGATATTTACAGCAAATACTGTTCCAAACTGCAGAAAGATTTTGAAGCCGGAACCATATCAAGAACCAGCGGTTCCAAAGTCGGTAACAAACGCGAGGACTCCATGCTGTTTGAATACCTGCCTCTGCACAATGATCTGATACTGTTTGCAAAACAGTTCTGAAAATTTGTATTTTATACGTTCCGGCATTATATTTAGTCTGTACTGCAGAAAACTGCAAACAAAAGGATGATATTATGAGAACCCAAAGAAGATTCACCCTGATTGAACTGCTCGTAGTCATCGCCATCATTGCTATTCTTGCGGCGATCCTGATGCCTGCGTTGAGTCAGGCAAGAGCGCGGGGAAAGGCTTCCCAGTGCACCAACAATCTGAAACAGATCGGCCTTGCCATACAGCTTTATGTCGAGGATCACAAAATGATGCCGCTCTATTATATAAACGGCAGCAACAACCGTACATTCCGTGAAATGATCTGCAAAGAGAGCATGCAGCGTTACGGAACTAACGAACAGAAAAAACGGCTCGGCGGCAATTACCTTCAGAGCGAAAAGATGGTTCTTTGCCCCTCTCGTTTTCCGTTTGTCCCGCTCGGCAAATATGACGTTGTAAACGGTGCTGAACTTGGATGGCACGTTTCAACTTACGGCGCAAGTCTCAATGCCTCCCACCACCGCGGAACATATTCCAGCGGCTCAGAAGAGTTTGCCACGGAACGCAACAATATGTACTTTATTCTCGGCGATCCAGACACCGGTGGAATCTGCCTGCGTCCGGCGTTCCTCAAGAATCCGTCACGCACCTACGTCCTTGCCGACAGCTACAACACCAGCAGCAATCGCAAGGTTCCCTGGTACTGGATCGACTTCGGCAGCATCGGATTCTACGGTGCGCACAACAACAGAGCCAACGTTCTCTGGTTCGACGGTCACGTCAATGCCAACAACCGCGGAGATCTTATGGTTCAAATCCCCTCTATGAACATAAAAGCGGCGAGCTGCTTCGTGGATGAGAGTGGAATTTTCCTGAATTGAGCCATCTGCGACCGGACTGCTTCCGTCAGGACAATATATGATCGACAAACTTCCACAGGAACGGCTGACTGCCGTTATAAACAAACTTGAAAACTGGTGCGGAGATGATGCTTGTATCGTTTTTCCGTACATCACCGATCTGCACTCGGCCCTTGAGAATGTCGATACCGTCAACAGCCAGAAACGTGAAACCATCTCTGATATCCTGCTGCTCAACCGGGTTGCAGGAGCTGCCGGAGCCGACTTCTGCGCCAATCTGGGCGATGTCGGCATAGATGTTCCAGTTAAAGAGGAGCAGGAACTCAAAGAGCTGGTCACCAAATGCCTTGAGTATCACACCGCCTCCCCTGTGCGCCCGGTACTCTTTGCCGTCGGCAACCACGATGTCAAAAAGGGCTTCACCCCTGCTTTCTGGGGTAAAGAGTTCCGCAAAATCAATGGCGGCTGCAGCGGTATGGTTTACGCTTGCGACGGAGAGTACGGCTTTTATGATATTCCGGAGAAAAAATCCAGAATATTCTGGCTGAACTGCAATCCTGTTCCGGGTCACTACACAGAAGAACAGGCTCTCTTTATAGAAAAACATCTGGCAGACCTGCCGCAGGAGTGGTGCGTCATCACGCTTCAGCACATCTGCCTGCACAACCGGGGCCGCTGGATGAAATACCGTCCGGTTCCGGAAATCTACGGACGCCTGCACAATGTTTTCGCCGCTTTCGTCAAAAACGGCGGTATTTTTGCCGGATTTTTCACCGGTGACAGCCACTTCTGCACCACTGCCTGCGATGATGGAGTCAACTATTGCGTCAGTCAGGGCTACGGTGGTATCGGTCCGAATGAAAGACCTCCGCACGCCGAAAGAAGCGATGTTTTCTCACCTGAAAAAGGTTTTCCTGACTCGTTTGACTCCGGCAAAGAGTGCCTGATCGAACTGGTCGCCGTCAATCCAGCCAAACGCAAGACAGCCGTCTTCCGTATCGGAGCAGGAGAAAGCACATTCGACAGATTTATGGAGTTCTGACCTGACAAACCGAAAGGAGATTTACTATGGACGAGGCTGATTTCTTTTTCACGTTTCTCTCTTTTCTGCTGCTCTTGTGCGCAACCATAAAACTTTTCGCCATCGACAGACGGCTGAAAAAACTTGAAAAGCCGGAAAAACCCTTTCCGCAAGAATATCCAAAGACAGACAGAGCCGTAACAGCTTCAGTTTTTGAAAACCGCCTCAAAGTTCCGGCGGCTACTGCGGCTCCGGTCAAAAAAGAGATATCTCCCGAAGCCGGAAAAGTTTACGGATGGCTCAAGCGTTTCTGGCACTGGTTCTGCGTCGGAAATCAGAAAGATGGTGTCTCCGCCGAATATGCCGCCGCAACCACCTGGCTCATCAGATGCGGAGTCATCATTCTGCTTTCTGCCGCAGGATTCTTCCTCAAATACTCCATCGAAAACAATCTGGTCAACCCGACGGTGAGAGTCTGCTCCACCTTCTGCGCCGGAGCAGTCATGTTTGCCGCAGGTCTGCGCGGTGTGAATAAAAAGTACCATCAGGTTTTCTGCGGAATACTTTCCATCGGAACGGTGACGCTCTACATGGGGGCATTTTCAGGATACAAACTCTACGCGCTCATCCCCTCCGCC
>JAZQTR010000005.1:0-2316 GCA_045630865.1 Victivallaceae bacterium | reverse complement strand
GCCAGAATGGCGATGATGGCGATGACTACGAGGAGTTCTATCAGTGTAAAGCTGCCAAGCTTCAATTGCCTGCAAGCGGATGTTTTCATAATCACATTCTCCCTGCTATTTATTTTGGATTGAAAGAAAACCTGTTGAAATCAGTTCCAAATTGCGCCGTCGGCATATCCGGGGGCCAGCCAACGGAGTTTGCGTTCGGATATCGTCGAGTGAGTATTGAAAATCGGAGTTCTTATCGGTTTGGCGTGACCGTCAACAAAAACGGTGTTCACGCAGCTGCTGTGTCTTGCGCCAAGTCCTGCCGGAGAGTATGCCGAGCTCCAATACATGGGATCCTTGAAGTCCTCGGCTGAACTGGGAACCTGTCCGATTGAATGGGAACTCTTGGCGTAGAATGTCTTGTAGGTATCAGAGCCTCTCACGTCACCTCCATCGAGGATAAGCGGATACAAGCTCGGACTTCTGCGGCTTGCGCCTCGCTTGGGCTCCATGTCAGGAAGTCTGGCAAAGTCGTTGCGGTGCAGCCAGTTGGTCTGGTCTCCGGGGTTGAATGAGCCGCCGGTAACGCCGGAGTTCATAACATAAGAGAGCATGAATTTTGCTCTTGCGCCCGTGTGTCCGTAACGGGGATCGGGGTCTCCGGGACAAACCAGAACGCCTTTGGCAGAACTGGTGTCGGACGGAATATACTTCAAACGGGGCAGTGTCGCCGAAACGTTGGAGTGATTGGAAGATGCCGTTGACATATAAACGTGCCAGCCGTTCAGCACTTCGAGGGCGATGGTTTTGCGTCCCATAATATCCAGCACTGTCGAAGAGCCTGATCCCGGAAAAGAGAACGTGGTGCGCGGAAGCCAGTCGTTATAATCTTCACTGTAATGCTGACAAGCCATTCCGAGAGCTTTCAGGTTGTTGACGCAGCCGGCTCCCTGTCCGCGCTGTCTGGCCTGCTGCAGTGCGGGCATCAGGATCGCCGCCAGAATGGCGATGATGGCGATGACTACCAAAAGTTCGATGAGTGTGAATTTTTTCATTTTCTGTATTCCGTAAAAGTGTTTTGTTGTTTTTACATGTAACATGGTAATTATACAGATATTTTTCCTTTTTGCAAGGGCATTTTGTAAAAAAATTTGTTTTTTTGGGGATAATGCCGGACACAGGATGAAATGTTCGTAAAAGGGGAATGTTAAAAAAACCTTAATATTTTTGCTGTTTTGTGTTGAAAAATTTTTTGGCGCGTGGTAAAGTATATTAGCGGCAGGAGGAGTGAATTGTCTTCTGCCGGATAAATTTTTGTTTTCCTTGCAATAAATTGAAGAGTTTATGCGTTAATTGCCATGCGACGGAGAAAAAGTCAACCCTCCGCCAAGAGGAAAACAAAACTGAAAGGAATGTGAGTATGACAAGACGAATCATCGCCGCTGTTCTGGCACTCGGTATCGCCGGAGCTGTTACCGCAGCTGAAAATGAAGAAATGCCCTCCCGCGAAGGACGGCGTGCCGGAATGAATATGCGCGGCGGACGCGGTTTCGGAAGAAACGGCAGAGCCGGAGGTTTCGGCGGAATGATGGCACGGATGAACCCCCTCGCCAGATTCAGGGCCGAGGAAGAAATCCGCCAGAAGTTCCCCAAAGAGCTCGACGAAGCACTGAAACAGCTCGCAGAAGCCGAAAAGAAAGTTGCTGAACTTGCCAAAAAAGCCAAAGTCGAGCTGCCCGAAAGCAATGATAACAAACTGCGTCAGATCCAGGCGAAAAAACCTGCCGAGTTTGCCAAACTGGTCAAAGAAGAGGATTTCCGCAAGGCATTCACCGGTCTGCGTGAGCTTGCAGAGGAAGCCGGTGTCGAGTTCGGCGGCATGATGGGCCCCCGCCAGAGAGGACCGCGCGGTCCGGAGGGTGCAAGGCCTGAATCATCCCGCCGCAGAGGTCCGGATATAGCTAAACTCCGCAGGATGTATCCTGAAGAGATGAAGAAACTTGAAACGCTCCGCAGAGAAGATCCCGCTGCTTTCCGCAAGGGATTGATGGAGCTTATGAAAAAAGCACAAGAGCAGAAGTCCGAAGCCGGACAGAAAAAATAAATTGGAGTATTGAGAGCTATGAATTTTCTCGACAACCGCAAATTTGCCACAGTGGTCTTCTCTGACTCGACCCTGCGCGGAGCACTCTTTGAGAAGAAGGGCAACCGCGTCAGCGTGACGAAGTTTGCAGAAATACAGATCACCGAAGGACGTGATGCGGCTTGGCGCAAACTGGTCAAGGCTCTCGATTTCAATAATACCGTGCCGCTCTTCGTCGGCGGCAGTGTGCCGGG
>JAZQTR010000004.1:0-9848 GCA_045630865.1 Victivallaceae bacterium | reverse complement strand
GAAAGTCCTTGAGGTGGACATACTTGACATCATCTGCAAAGTCGGTGTAGAACTTGACCGGGCAGATTGCTCCGACGGCGGCGAGGTTCGCAGGATCGTAGCAGATCGAAACTCCGGTCTTGAGGATCTCTTTCCAGAGGTCGACTCTGGTCGTCGGGCTGCTGAAGTGGACAAGTGCACCGTTTTTGAGCCGGGTGACTCCGCCGTGGGTTTCGCAGCAGAGGGTGACATTTTTGCTTACAGCATAATCATTGACCTGCTTGAGAGCTTTGAGCATCGCTTCGAAGCGGTCTTCGATGACCACGCTGTCGGAGCTGAAGCCTGCGAAAATACGCAGATACTTGATGCCGAGCTTTGAGGCGATATTGATGACGGATTTGACTTTTCCGACCTGCTCCTGAACATCGTCAAGGGTGAAATCGCAACCGGTGCAACCGCACTCAAGACGGATACCGTATTTGGCGAAAAGTTCTTTGACTTTGGCGATATCTTCATCGCCTGACCAGACCTGAAGACGGTCACGTTCGTAACCGGCGATCGAAAGTTCGAGCAGATCGACGCCGAGAGAACTGGTGATTTCGAGCTGACTTTCAAGAGTTTCCTCACGAAGACCCCATGCTGCAAGACCGATTTCCATAATCAAAGACTCCTCCAGTCGAAGAGAATTTTGAAGCACTCCATTCCCTTCTTGTGTTGATATTCAAAAGCCTCCTTGGCTTTTCCGGCTTCCCAGATTTCGCAGGGCAGGTGACTGGTGTCGAATTTGCCCTCGCTGATCCACTGCAGGATCTGCGGCTTGCACTTCCATTTGAGCGCGCAGGTCATAGTGATATAGGGGTTTTTGGTGAACCAGTGGTGATAATGGTCGAAGATAAGTTTGTCGGGATAGTCGCCCTGAAGATGGATGTGTCCCGGCTCGTCATCATCGCCCCAGCCGCCGTCTTTGAGCCACTCCCACAAAGTGCCGGGAACGGCGGGATTTCCGGAGCACTCGATGATTTTGTCGGCGCGCTTACCGTTGGTGATCTCGAGCATTTTCTTCATTCCGGCGGCATCCGGAGTGATGACATGATCGGCATAGAATTTGGCGATTTCCTGACGGTAGGGGTGCGGTTCAACGGCAATAATGGTCGCCGTCGGACACTTGATTTTGAGGATCTGCATTGCGCTGATGCCAACCATTCCGGCACCGAATACCAGAATGAAGTCGCCGGCTTTGAGGTCGAAGCGCTCAATTCCCTTGAGCGGAACGCAGGCGAGATAGGCGAGAACAGCCTGTTCATCGGTCACGTTGTCCGGAATTTTACACAGGGGATCACCGGCACCGCCGGCGTTGGCAGCGTCTTTGTGGCAAATGAGTGTGCCGCCGCCCCATGCGGCGCAGACATCCATATAGCGGCGGCACTCGTTGATCATAACGCGGTCGCCCTTTTTGAAACCGGGGGCGTAGCTGCCCTCTTCGATAACGGTTCCGACGTTTTCATATCCGGGAACAAGCGGGTACCAGCACTGTTCTGGATGCTGAAGTCCGTGATAGGTCTTCATATCGGTTCCGGTACTGATCGCGCTGAAACTGGTCTTGCAGACGACGGTGTCAGCCTGTTTTGGGGTGAGTGTAACTTCTCTGAACGCCGCCTCGTTGGGACGCTCAATGACAGTGGCCATAGTTTTGACGCAGGACATTTTTTACCCTTTCCGGTTATTGTTCCGTATTGCGGATTTGTCATTACTATACAGCAGAGAAATGCTTTTTCAAGTAGATTTGCAAAAAATTTGAGTTGCATGGTATGGTTTTATTTGACTTTTTTTAATGAGGTGGTATGGTTATATTTAAAATGATCAGAAAAACGGGAAATTTTTTATGGAGTACAAGCAGCCTGATATAATCCGGGAGATCCGCAGGCGGATAGATGATGGTGTCTACGGCGACGCTCTTCCGGATGGCAAAACGCTTGCCGCAGAGTTTAAGGTCAACGTCAAAACTCTTGATAAAGCACTGAAAAAACTTGTGTCGCAGGGAGTCGTAGAGCGGCGCAGACGTGCAGGAACAAGAGTTGTCAGGCGGAGTGGCAATCCGGTGAATGAACCGCGTCTGGTGGAAGTGATATACGAGGGATTTTCCACCATATTCACCCATCCTTTCTGGGGTGAGATATGGGATGGTATGGTGTCTGAATTTGCCGGAAGCAACTGGCGTCCGGTATTGAATATGCTGCAGTCTGATCCGGAAACCGGATTGCTCAAAAGCGATGATGTGACTTTGCTGCCGGGAGTCGGCAAGATAATTCTCGGAGTGAGCGAACAGTGGCTGTTCAACCGGGTCAAATCACTCGGAGTTCCGTTCGTGACAGCCTGCGACCCGGTGGGCGATCCGGATGTTCCTCAAGTGGTGTTCGATCTGGAAGAGGCGATATTTGAGGCGGTGAGTTATCTGGTTTCCCGCGGCTGCCGCCGCATTGCTTTTATCGGACAGACTGCAAGTCTGGTCAACCCGGGGCAGCTTCAAAAATATCATCTCTTCATCCGCGCCCTGCAGAGATTCAGCAAAATAGACCCTCTGCTCATCGGTGATACCCGTCCGCTGGATGGTTCAGGCGGAGGCGTGATGCGTTCCATTCTGGAGAGGACGGAGTGCGACGCGGTTTTTGCCGCTTATGATCATCAACTGCCGGAAATATTCCGGGTGCTTGATGAGTATAAACTTGATATTCCGGTCATCGGATGTGACGGTGTCCATGTCTCCGAAAGCGGTCGTGAACGCGGGGTTATTACCTCTCCGCGCCGCCTGTGCGGCAGATTGCTTGCAAAATACATTATCGATTCTGATTCGGGAGTCGAATTCGCGGAAAATAAACGGATAAAATCATCTTTTGCAGCTCCGGAATACAGATGAACAGAAATAAAACCGTTTGTCCACTTGCAGAAAAGCACGTCAGGTGTTATATTTATAAGTTATCATATTAGTATTACCAACCCAACACAAGGATATAGACAATGGCTGATGAAACCAGAACCACGGCGTTGAAGTGTCTTGAGTTGCTCTTTTCCCGTTTCCGGCAGGGGGTGAACTTTCAGGCACTCATCACAAAGCCGTTGATGGAAAAACTTGAAGCCGACGAACTCGAAGCGATTTTTTCGCTTTCCGGAAGTCAGGATCTCCGGGCCGAAAAAGCCTCGACGACAGAAGTTTTTTCATCGTACCGCGGACCGGCGATGCTCAAGCTCGCAAGCGGTCACTGGATACTGCTGGTCAACTCCGGACAGTACCAGAAGCAGGATAGCGTTACGATTTATGATCCCAGACTCCCCGAGGGACGCAATACAGCTCTCGTTCCCAAGAAACAGCTGGATGAGAAACTCGGCGACACCATTCTTATCTTCCACAACCTTGCCGAGATCGATATCGCCCGTCATACCAGACTCTATGCTCTTTCGATGATCGCCCGCCATCACAATGTGCGTTTCAATATGCCGTCTGTGATGCACGAGTATGCTGTCGGCGAAGAGGAAATCCGCGATACTCTTCTGCGTAAAATCGCTTCGGATTTCGAGTTCAAAACCAGAAAACTCAAGCTTTCATGGAAGAAACTCTCCGACAGCCGTGATATTTTCCCCGCCATCGTCTGGAAGAAAAACGAAAAGGCTGCCATCCTCTGCGGAGTACGCAAGACGGAAGAGGAAACTTCTATCGTTGTCATCGATCCGGAAACTCCGGAGGCGACAAGTCCCAATCCTTTCATCTTCCTCAAGCAGGAGGAGTTTGAAGAGAAGTACACCTACAACATCAATTTCTTTAAAAAGACCTACAAGCTCTCTGATGAGAACCGTCCGTTCAGTCTTGCCTGGTTCATTCCGGAGTTTATCAAACTGCGCGGTATTTTCGGTCAGATTGCTCTTCTGGTTGCAACACTCACCATTCTCAGTCTGGCAGTTCCGCTTTTCTTCCAGATCGTTGTCGACAAGGTTCTGGTCAACCGCGGATACGATACGCTCAACGTTATCGGTGCCGGTGTGGTGATTGCCATCATCTTCAATGGAATATTGGAGTTCGCCAGAAGCTATCTGCTGCTTTTTGCGACCAACAAGATCGATATTTCGACTGCGACCAAGACATTTCTGCACCTCATGCGTCTGCCGCTGGACTTCTTCGAGCGCATCCCGTCAGGTGTTCTGCTCAAACATATGCAGCAGACTGAAAAGATCCGCGGATTCCTTTCCGGAAACCTCTTCTTCACTTTCCTTGATCTCCTGAGTCTGGTCATCTTCGTTCCGCTGCTTCTCTGCTACAGCGTGAAGCTGACGCTGGTCGTGATCGGATTCTCGGCTCTGATGGCTCTGGTTATCGCCAGTTTGATCAAGCCGTTCCAGAGAAGACTTGATGAACTTTATCAGGCTGAAGGACGCCGTCAGAGTATGCTGGTCGAAGCGATCCACGGAATCCGTACCGTCAAGAGTCTCGCTCTTGAACCGGTGCAGAGAAAGTCATGGAACGACTCCACCGCATACGCCATCAAGTCCTATTTCAAAGTCGGCAAGATCTCAATGACCGCCCGCAGTGCCAGTCAGGTGCTTGAACTGCTCATGAGTATCACCGTCATCTGGCTGGGTGCTCACATGGTCTTTGATTATGAGATCACTATCGGTGCGCTTATTGCGTTCCAGATGCTTGCCAACCGTGTGACCGGACCTCTGGTCAAGACGGTCGGACTTATCCACGAATATCAGCAGATCGCTCTGTCGGTCAAGATGCTCGGTGTGGTCATGAACACCCCCTGCGAACCTGCAGGCGGCGGTGTCCGCAACCCGATCAAGGGTAACATCTCATTCGAAAACATCACCTTCCAGTACCGTCCGGATCTGCCGCAGGTACTGAAAAACTTCTCTCTCGAGGCTCCCTCCGGCAGCACCGTCGGTATCGTCGGACGCTCCGGTTCCGGTAAGACGACCCTTACCAAACTGCTTCAGGGACTTTATCCTGTTGTTCAGGGATTGGTCAAGATCGACGGCGTCGATCTTAAGGAAATCGACAAATCCCATCTGCGCAGCAGCATCGGTGTTGTGCTTCAGGAAAATTATTTCTTCAGCGGCACTGTCCGTGAAAACGTTGCGTTGACCAAGCAGAACGCGAGTCTTGAAGAGGTCATCTACGCAGCGAAGCTCGCCGGAGCCGACGAGTTCGTTCAGAAGCTCCCCCGCGGATACGATACTGTGCTTGAAGAGAACGCCTCCAACCTCTCCGGAGGACAGAAACAGCGTTTGGCAATTGCCCGTGCGCTTCTCACCAATCCTCCGGTTCTGATCTTCGACGAGGCGACCAGTGCCCTCGATCCGGAGAGCGAATGTGTCATCCAGAAGAACCTCAAGGCGATTTCGCGCGGACGTACCGTGCTTATCATCAGTCACCGTCTTTCCATCGTCAGTCACGCCGACAAGATCGTCGTCATCGACGCCGGTACGCTTTCTGATGTCGGAACACACAAAGAGCTGCTCTCGCGTGACGGTATTTACAAAGAGTTCTGGACTCAGCAAATGAGAGGAGATGAGTAATTATGGCTCAGGAAAATGATAAAAAAGCTCCGCAGGAAACTGTGGAATTCATGCCCGATGCGCTTGAGATAGCCAATTCCCGGCTTCCGCTTGCCATCCGGCTTACTGTCTGGGCTCCTGTGGCGATTATTGTCGCGGCATTGCTCTGGGCGATTTTTTCAAAGGTGGACGTGATCGTTACCGCCAATGGAAAACTGGTGACCGATACTCCGACGATCGTGATGAAGCCGCTCGAGAGATCGATGATCAAGACTGTCAATGTCAAAATCGGTGATGTGGTCAAGAAAGATGATATTCTCATCACCTTTGACCCCGCACTCAATGCTGCTGAACTTGCACGCCTTGCCAACGAACTTGCGACTTTTTCAGCCCAGTTCAAACGTCTGCGCTGTGAGTTCCTCGGCCAGTCTTACAATGATGACAGCAATCAGTTCGAAAAATGGCAGCGGGCGATCCATCTTCAGAGAATGGATTATTTCCGTGAGCGTTTGAAGTACTTCGATGAGAGTTTGAAGCAGATTTCATCATCCAAAAAGAGCAAAGAGGATTCTCTTCAGAAGCAGACCGAGCGTCTGGTTGCTGTAAAGCAGTTGGAAGATATGTTCAAAACTCTGCATCAGAAGAATGCGGCAAGTCTGAAAGAGCTTATCCAGATGTCCATTACCCGTATGGAGATGGAGGCAACTGTGGATCAGCTCCGTAACAGTCTTGATGAACTCAACCACCAGCACGGAAGCACTCTTGCCAGCAAAAACTCTTTCATTCAGGAGTGGCGCAACAGTATTTCCGAGGCGATGGTGACCGCCGACCGCAATATGATCTCCGCCCAGAAAGAGTATGACAAGGCAAAACAGCTTGCCGATTACCTTTATCTGCGTGCGCCCTGCGATGCAGTGGTTCATGAAGTCGCCAGCTTCTCTCCCGGCTCTGCTGTGCGTGAAGCAGAAGCACTCATCACCCTTATTCCGCTCGGCGGAAGAGTTGAACTCGAGGCTGAACTTCGTCCGCAGGATATCGGTAAAGTTGAGATCGGTGCTGAAACCAGAATCAAAATCACGGCGTTTCCGTTTCAGAAACACGGCACGCTCGATGGCAGAGTCCGCAATATTTCCGAGGATACCCTCCAGCGCGGACAGGGTTCTGCCGGTATGCGTGATCCTGAAGTTACCAGCGCAAGCTACTATCGCGGACGTATCACCGTCGGCGGAAAACTGCGCGGTGTCAAAGATAATTTCCGCCTTATTCCCGGTATGGAAGCTTCCGCCGAGATCAAAACCGGACGCCGCCGTGTGATAGAGTACATCATCTATCCTCTCATCAAGGCGTTCGATGAGGCGGCGCGCGAGCCGTAATTTTATGAGTGACAAATTTTCCGGAGTACCGAATCTCCACACCCACACATTTCTCTGCCGCCACGCCCAGGGATCGCCGGACGAACTCTGCAAGGCGGCAGCGCAATATACCAATATTATAGGTATATCAGATCACGGACCGTTTCCTGATGACCGCTATTTTCAGGCGAGCATGTTCTATGATCAGCTTACAGATTACACTGCGCTGATCCGTGAAGCAAGGGAAAAAAATCCGGATATGACTGTGCTTTCTGCGCTGGAAATCGAGTGGTGTGAAGATATGGGTACGGGTTACTATACTGATGAACTCATGGGCAGACACCGGCTCGATTACCTTATCGGTTCTGCACATTACTCCGGATTCAACCTTGACCGGCAGGTGCATTTCTTCGACTACAAGCCGACGGCATCTGCGCTGAAGGGTTTTTGTGATGTGACGCTAAAACTCATATCCAGCGGAATTTTTGCCATAATTGCCCATCCGGATGCCTTTATGGTACCTTTTACAGAAGTGACAAATGAGCATGAAGCTGTCTTTTCAGAGATCATTTCCGCCGCTGCCGGGAGCGGTGTTGCACTCGAACTCAACGCCAACGGACTGCGCGGTAAAAGAACTTACCCCTGCCGCAGGTTCTGGGAAATGGTGGCGGAAAACGGAAATGTCAAAGTCGTTGTCAACTCTGATTCCCACCGCGTGGAACACATTTATGATGATGCCTTTGCCGCAGCGATAGATCTTGCTGAAGAGCTTGGTATAAAGATATGCAATGAAGAAATTGCTATGAAAATAATTGAAGGGAGAAAAAATGAGTGAATCCTGTTCTGGAAATTGTTCCAGCTGCTCCAGCTGCTCCAGCTGCGAGAAGAAACCGACTGCGCTCGATAATATCGGACGCTGTATCCTCGTGCTGTCCGGTAAGGGCGGTGTCGGAAAAAGTACTGTGAGTGCCGGTATTGCCGCTACTCTTGCCGCCAAAGGTCGCAAAGTCGGTCTGCTCGACGTTGATTTCCACGGTCCCAGCCAGCCCACACTTTTCGGTGTCAACCACCTGCGCCTTGAGGGCGATGAAGAGGGCAGAATCCAGCCGCTGGAAACTGAAAGCGGTGTCAATCTGGTTTCCATCGGACTTCTGATCGATGACCCCGATCAGGCAATCGTGTGGAGAGGCCCCGCGAAGATGGGGGTTCTGAAACAGCTGCTCGAAGATACCAACTGGGGAGAACTTGATGATCTGGTTCTGGACTTTCCTCCGGGAACCGGAGATGAGATTCTTTCAGCCTGTCAGCTTATTACCGGCAAAAAAAGTGCTATTGTGGTGACAAGTCCGCAGGAAATGAGTCTTTCCGACTGCCGCAAGTGTCTTGATTTCTGCGCGAAGCTGGATGTTCCTGTTTCCGGAATCGTCGAAAACTTCGCCGGATTTGTCTGTCCGGATTGCGGTAAGAAGCACGAGCTCTTTTCAAAGGGCGGCGGAGCTGAACTTGCCATGCGTTACAGTGTTCCGCTTCTTGCCCAGCTGCCCATTGATCCTGTGTTTATGGCAAAATGCGACTCCGGCAATATCGCTTCGGCCCTCAAGGATTCCGTTATCGGTTCCGAACTGGAAAAGGTTGCCGGAATCATCTGATAAAACCTTATCAGTGGTAAGCGATTTGCTGCGCACTCCCTGTTATGCCGTCGGCATACCCGGAGTGCGTTTTTATTTGCCGGGAAAAGGCAGATGAAAATGGAAGTGATCAAATCACCCGCAGCAGGAACATATACAGGATTGTTCCGGCAGTGATTGATATCAAAGGGTTCTTTTTCCAGATATGGAGCAGTATAACTGCCGCAGAGGCGGTCACTTCAGGCATGACTGCAGAACAGGTGAGTTCCACGTTGCGGAAGCAGTAGACGATCAGCATGGCGATCGCCGCCGGAGAGAGGGCGCGTCCGAGATAAATGGCGATTTTGGGAGGTTTTCCGGTCAGACTGAATATGATGAACGGAAAAGCTCTGATAAGGTGGGTGACCGCTCCCATGATCAGAACCATCAGAAGTGCATGCATGGTTGTGCTGTTCATAATGCGCTCTCCTCTTTCAGCGGAGCAAGCTCTTTGGTGTTCCGCAGCAACAGCAGGATAACGATCATGGCAAGCATGGCGGGCGGGAGCATACGGTTGGCTCCGAATATGAACAGACTTGCCGTGGTGGCAACTATTCCGATAAGAGCGGGGATGCGGTTGGCTTTTTCTCTCACCTGATCGGTGAGAATGACCAGAAAGAGCGCAGTCATGGCGAAATCAACGCCGCGCATATCGCACTTGAGAAGTTTTCCGATCAAAGCTCCGGTGACAGTTCCGACTATCCAGTAGAGATGGTTGAAGAGGGCAACGAGGAACATAAAGTCGCCCCGCTCGACATCATCCGGACGCTCATCCTGAACCAGCAGGGCGTAGGTTTCATCAGTCAATGCGCCGATCATATAGAATCTCCGCAATCCGCATTTGCGGAAAGGCTCAATAAGCGACAGGCCGTAGACGCTGTAACGGATGTTTATCAACAGTGACATAAGCGCAGTTTCAGCGAGCGGCATAAGCTGTTTCATCATGCCGACGGCAGCGAACTGCAGACTTCCGGACTCCTGGGTTATACTGAGCAGAAGTACCCACAGCGGGCCGAATTGGGTGTCTGTGACCATCAGGATACCGAAAGCCATTCCCATAGTTGAGTAGCCCATCAGTACCGGAATCGACACTTTGAAAGATGCAAGCAGAGTTTTTTTATCGAACAACATAGATAATCCCCGGAAAATTATTTTATTAATATACATCCGGCACAAACGGTTTGCAACTTCTGCCGAGGGGGATTATCTTAAAAGAGAGTCAGAATCAATATCACGGAGTCAGGCGTGACAGAGTTTTTCAACATCAGCAATAAAACCATCTCGGTTTCGGATTATCACCATG
>JAZQTR010000003.1:0-3387 GCA_045630865.1 Victivallaceae bacterium | reverse complement strand
GTGGCGATGATGGCACCGGTGATCTGGTGCATACACTTGGAGGCGGCTTCACGCGGAGAGAGTCCTTCGCGCTCCATGATGCTCTGGGTGTTTTCGACGACCACGATGGCGTCGTCGACCAGACTTCCGATAACCAGGATCAGTCCGAACATGGTAAGCACGTTGATGCTGTAGCCCAGCACCAGCAGGAACGGGAACGTCGCCATGAGAGCCACCGGGATCGCCAGTGTCGGGATGAGGGTAGCTCTCCAATCCTGCAGGAAGAGGTAAGTGATGGCGATGACCAGCAGAAGCGCAACGATAAGGGTGGTTGCGATCTCTCTCATCGTCACGCGGATGAACTCGGTGGGATCGTAGGTGACCTGATATTTGACACCTTCGGGGAAGCTCTTCTGGAGCTTATCCAGCTCTTTCTTCACGCGGTTGATGGTGTCCAGAGCGTTGGAGTCATCCAGACGGTAGATAGCCGCGCCGACGCACTCCTGATTATTGAGGTAGACCTCACCGCTGTAGCTTTTTGAGCCCAGCTCGATACGGGCGATGTCGCGCATACGCACGATGTTGCCTTCACCGTCATCGCGGATGACGATATCGGCGAACTGCTCCGCAGTCTTGAGGCGTCCGAGCATGTTGACTTTGAACTGGATGTAATCGTTGCTGTTTTCGCTGCCGATACTTCCGGCGGCGGCCTGAAGGTTCTGGCTGTTGATGGCGGAAACGATCTCATTGGTGGTGATTCCGATGGCGGACATCCGCAGCGGATCCATCCATATACGCATGCTGTACTCTTTGGCGGCGAGGATGTTCACTGCGGCGACACCGTCAATACGGGCAAGAGCGTCTTTGACGTTGACGGTCACATAGTTGCAGAGCTGGATGGCGTTGAGCTTGGTTCCGTCAGAGAGAAAGCTCACCATCGCCAGAATATCGCTCGAGCGTTTGGCGACGTTGACACCGACTTTGGTGACTTCGGCAGGCAGCTTCGGCTCGGCGCGCTTGATGGCGTTCTGAACGTTGACCATAGCGATATCGCTGTTGGTTCCGCTCTTGAAGGTGATGCTGCAGGAGTATGAACCGTTGTTGTTGCTGGTACTGCTGAAGTAGATCATATCCTCCAGACCGTTGAGTTCGTTTTCCAGCGGAATACCCACGGTTTCGGCGATAACTTCGGCACTTGCTCCGGTATATACGGCTTCGACGTTGATTTTCGGCGGAGCGATTTCAGGATACTCCGCCACCGGAAGTTTGTTGATACAGATGGCTCCGGCAAGCACCATCACCAGACTTATGACGATGGCGAGCTTGGGACGCTCAATGAATATTTGCGAAAACATCTTATTACTTCACCTTCTGTTTGCGGGGAACCGCAACGACTTCGCCGTTGGGAGCAGTCTTGTGCATACCCTCGATGATGACGGTTTCACCCTCTTTGAGTCCCTGACGGATGATCTGAAGCTCACCGTCGGTGTTTCCGAGCAGAACGTTGCGACGCTCGACCTTGTTGGCGGCGTCAACGACATAGACGTAAGCACCCTTGCGGTCGTGCATGATGGCGGAGGGAAGAACAGCAGTGCGCATTTCAGCAGCATTCTTGGAGAGCTGGCAGGTGATGGCGGCGTTGGGGATAAGTCTGCTGTCGGGATTCTCAAAGAGAGCCCAGACGCGGATGGAGTCGGTGGCGTTGAGGGTCTGGTTGTCGACGATAACGATCTTTCCGGTCTTGTCATAGACGGTTCCGTCGGGGAGATTGAGTTTCACGACCGCCTGTTTCTTGAGGTTGGCTTCGTTTCCGAAGAGCTCGAGGAAGTCGCGCTGGCTGATGGAAAAACGGACGCGGATGGGATCGGTGGAAACAATATCGACCAGTTTACCGGATGACGGAGTGATGTAGTTTCCGGGAGCATAGACGGCTTTGCCGGTCTTTCCATCGACCTGGGCGTAGATTTTGGTGTTTTTGAGGTCATCCTCGGCAAGCACGAGTGCTGCCTCGGCGGCAAGCAGCTGCGCCTTGAGGTCGTTCACATGCTCTTCGGAGTTTTCTTTGGTATCCTGTGAAACAGCCTTCTGCTTATAGAGGGTGTTGTGGCGTTCAAGGCTCTTTTCGGCGTAGGCAAGCTGGGCTTTGATCGACTGGATCTTGGCTTTGGCACTGGCGACGGCGGCACGGTAACGGACATCATCGAAAGCGAAGAGAAGCTGTCCTTTTTTCACCATATCGCCATCTTTGAATCCCTGGTGGATGAGGTCGCCGGAAACACGGGCGACACTGGTGATGACGTAGATCGGAGCGACTCTTCCGGAGTAGCGGCGGTTGATCTTGTCAGCGGACATGGTGACCTTGTCCACGGTGACCACGGCTTTGGGTGCGCTCATTTGCGGTGCCGCCCAGAGGACAGCTGCCGTGCAGAAAGCGACGGCGGAAAATGTGATTTTCTTTACAGTTCCCATTTGAAACTCCTTTATATTTCACTGTTAATACATTAGTTTGTAAACCATTTAAGCATTGATTAGTTCTTAATATAACATCTCTGACGCTTTTTTTCAAGCTCATCTGATGCAACAATAAACTCTCCGGGACAAAAAATCAAGACACAAGTGCCGTATATCAGAAGTCGGGGTTGATTTTTGCCGAATGGGACATTATATTTCCTCACAGCAGCATTCACTGCAAATAAAGTAAACAAAGGAAAGTTTTTATGAAAAAGTTTTTTATCTTTGCTTTTGCCTCTTTTGTGATTTCAAGCTTTGCCGCCGACTCTATCGTACTGCCACGTCCGCGTCTGGATGCCGGCAAGCCGCTTATGCAGTGTGTCGCCGGACGCCGCTCCTCCCGGAGCTTCTCCGACAAGGCTCTGCCGCTTCAGACAGTTTCCGAGGTGCTTTTTGTCGCTGACGGAATCACCTCTGCCGACGGTAAGAAAAGCGTTCCCACCGCCAGAAACAAGCAGAATCAGCGCGTCTACGTCTTCAGAGCCGACGGAGTCTACCTCTACAACAACAAAAAACATGCTCTCGATAAGGTTCTTGAGGGAGACCTGCGCAAAAACTGCGGCAAACAGCCTTTCCACGCCGTCGCCCCTCTGATACTGGTCTATGTGTCGGATATGCCGGCAGTCGGCAAAACTCCGATTCAGCAGGCAATCTACTCCGGAAATCACTGCGGCCACGCAGCACAGAACGTCTACCTCTACGCCGCTTCAGAGGGACTCTCCACAGTCATCTGCGGACTGCTCGACCGCGATCTGCTCAAAAAAATCCTGAAACTCAACAAAAACGACATGGTGATCTTCTCCCAGCCCGTCGGCTACCCGGAGAACTGAGCTGCAGGGAGAAAACCACCGGCGGTGGCGCACTGTGGGCAATCTCATGCCTTATGGCTGCGCCGCT
>JAZQTR010000002.1:0-3895 GCA_045630865.1 Victivallaceae bacterium | reverse complement strand
AACGACATGGCTACGATCCGACTTCTCCGTGTTCTCGACCGCAGTGTTGTCAACCTTGAACTCGACGCTCTGGGTATCGGTACCGATGTGCTCGCCCAGCTGCGCGACCTCATCCGTCTGCCCAACGGAATCATTCTGGTTACCGGCCCGACCGGTTCCGGAAAAACCACTACGCTTTACTCCGCGCTGGGAGAGATCAACAATATCGAAGACAAGCTCCTCACCGCAGAGGACCCGGTCGAGTACGATATCGAAGGTATCATCCAGTGTCCGATCAACGATGCAGTCGGCATGACCTTCCAGAAAGCACTGCGCGCGTTCCTCCGTCAGGACCCCGACCGAATACTCGTCGGAGAAATCCGTGACTTCGAGACCGCCCAGATCGCTATCGAAGCGTCGCTTACCGGACACCTTGTGTTCAGTACGCTCCACACCAACGACTCCGCCAGTACCATCACCCGTCTGATGGATATGGGCGTTGAGCCGTTCCTTATTGCCTCCTCTGTGGCGGGCGTTCTCGGTCAGCGTCTTATCCGCCGGGTCTGCCCCAACTGCAAAACCTACTACACTCCGACCGACCACGACCTCGAAAGACTCGGTCTTGAGCGCGGTCAGGTCGAAGGACATCAGTTCTGCTACGGAAAAGGATGCGCCATCTGCAACAACACCGGTTATAAAGGACGTAAAGCTCTCACCGAACTTATGGTCATCAATCAGGAACTGCGCGATATGATCTCCAACGAAACTCCCGCGAACATCCTGCGTGACCGTGCCTGTGAATTCGGTATGAGAACTCTGCGTGAAGACGGTCTTATGGCCATCTTCAACGGTGAAACTTCTGTGGACGAAGTCGTCCGCTATACCTGATGCAGGATTTTTCAGGATAATTTACTGCTTATATTTAAGGAGAAAAAGAGAATATGCCTCAATATATTTATACCGCGATGAATGCCCGCGGAAAAGAACTCAAGGGCAAGATCAATGCGATCAGCGAAGAGGCGGCAGTAGCCGATCTTAAAGCCAAGGGACTTTTCCCGACTTCGATCAAAGCAGCTGCCGCTGCAACTTCGAAAAAGCAGAACAAGAAGGGCTCCGGATTCAATATGGCACTTGGCCCGATCGTCGTCAAGCGCAAAACCCTCACCGTCTTCACCCGTCAGCTGGCGATCCTGCTCGACGCCGGTCTGCCGCTTATCCGCAGTCTCCGTACCCTTGAAAAACAGTCCAAAGATCCCGCGCTGAAAATCGTTATCGGACAGACTGCCGACACCGTCGAGGGAGGAGCTACTTTTGCGGAATCTCTCGCCCAGAATCCCAAATCATTTGATAAGCTTTATCTCAACATGGTTCGCGCCGGTGAGGCTTCCGGTGCTATGGAGATCATTCTTGACCGTCTTGCCGGATTTATGGAAAAAGCTTCCCGTATCGCCGGAAAAGTCAAATCTGCGATGATCTATCCTATCGTTATTTTGAGTTTGGCGACCCTCGCTCTTATCGGTATGATGATCTTCATTGTTCCGAACTTCGCCAAGATCTTCCAGGATCTGCTCGGTCCCAAAGAGCCGCTTCCGGGAATCACTCAGGCACTGATCTTCGTTTCAAATACTCTGGTTTCCAGATGGTACGTATACGTCGGAAGCGTTGTCGCCATCATCGTTCTCTACAAGATTATTGTGTCGTTCCATTACGGCAAATGGGGACGTGACTGGGTCATCTACAATGTTCCCATCTTCGGACCTATCATATCCAAAACTGCCATCTCACGCTTCGGCCGTACTCTCGGAACTCTGATGAGCAGCGGTGTGCCGGTTCTCGGCGCGCTTGCCATCGTCCGTGAAACCAGCGGTAACGAAGTGGTTGCCACCGCTATTCAGAAAGTTCACGATGCAGTCCGCGACGGAGAAGGTATCGCAAAACCGCTCGGTGACACCAAGATCTTCCCGGAAATGGTTATCTCCATGGTGGAAGTCGGAGAGGAAACCGGTAAGCTTCCGGAAATGCTCACCAAGATCGCCGATACCTACGACGAAGAAGTCGACAACGCCGTCAGTGCTCTCACCAGTCTGATCGAGCCGTTGATGATCGTTCTGCTCGCAGGCGTCGTCGGTACAATCGTTATCGCGCTCTTCATGCCGCTGACCACCATCATCACCAAACTTGCGGTGTAAAAAGGGTATCTCTGTGGATCTCTGCCTCTGCAACATAGGCAATACGCACACAACGGCATGCATCTGGGATGGCGAAGCCATGCACGAACTCTTCTCGGTACCGACCGGAGAGTTTGAGCCCCGGATGCTGCCGGCGGATACTCCTGTTGCCGCCGCTTCTGTAGTTCCTGCGGTGAGAAACAAAATCGCCGAAGTCCGCAGCGACGTGTTCTGGGTTTCATCTTCTGCTTGCGGCAGCGTGCTGGACTTCTCCATGGTCGACGCCTCAACACTCGGAGCCGACAGGGTTGCCAACGCCGCAGCATTGACGGAGTATTTCCCCCTGCCCGCGCTTTCCCTTGATTGCGGAACTGCTATAACCATCGAAATCGTTGATGAGCATAAGCGTTTCCGCGGCGGAGCGATAGCACCCGGCAGAACTCTGATGAGAAAGGCTCTCTTTTCCGGAACAGCACAACTGCCGGATATACCTCTCTCATCTGAAGTTCCGGAACTCCCCGGCGTGGACACCGCAAGCTCCATTCTTTTCGGAGTGGACCGCGGTATCACCGGTTTGGTCAGGCAGCTGACCGCCGCCTGCTGTGCAGAATACGGCATAAAACACTGCGCCGTCACCGGCGGCGACGCTGACTTCTTTGTCAACGCCGTTCCCGGACTGGAAAAAACCGACAAATATTTCACCTTTCACGGTATAAGACTGCTCTATGAGGAGATGGTAAGAAAATGAAATACTGCCGAATCGTCGTGGCTCTGCTGTTGACAGCAGGCGTTCTGAACTGCTTTGCCGCAGATTATCCATCAGAAAAAGAGCTGTGGAAAGTCTTTTCATCAACACCGGGATACAAAACACACGCCAACCGCATGTTTGTCCATCCCGGCAAGGCAATTGCTCCGAAGATGTCCTCGAGAGACAAGCGTTCCGCCACCGCATTCAACGAGCGCAATAAACAAAGAGTCAACGTCAGACGCAAGACTCTCAACCGTATCTGGAGCGACTTCGCGCCGGGTGAAAAAGCTCTTGTCCTCTGCGAAATGTATGATCTTTTCCATGGAAAACACTACCGGGCAACTGTCATCACCCAAAGAACGATGTACCTGGTTGAAATAAATGAAAACAAAGAAAAGGGTGAAATTTTCCGCAAATATGATCTTGCTCCGGAAACAGTTGCTGCAATCTGCGCCAAAGCGTCTGCTGTTTCCAGTAAGGATGGAAGCTGTGAACTTGTGGATTCAACCACATATCCGGCGTTTGTTTCCGTGAAAAACAAAGATGGAAAATGGACAAGTTCCGTTTATGTTTCCACCAACTTTGTCTGGAGAAAGGCTCCGGAACACCGGGCGGAATACTTTGCCAAAACTGCCGATATCATGGCGTTTCTCTCGGCAGTTGAATTTGTCAAAGACAGCAGTGAGATTCCGCAGGTCATAATAAAAAAGTGACCGGCCTCAAGCTGTGCGCCGCTGATAAAACATCTTATAAAGAACGCTTTTCACTGTTTTGAACAGCATTCTTTTCTCTTATACAGTTCATTGTGTAAAGATTCTGTTTAGTTGGTTGCAAAATCTCTCCGGCAATGATATCTTAATAGCATAACCGGAGGATATTTATGTCTGATCAACACAGAATTCTTATCGTCGAAGATGATGAGTCCATACGCAATCTCACCAGAATGCATCTTAAAATGAACTCGTTCAGCGAGGTATATTCAAGTCGGAGGCCAAGCGGT
>JAZQTR010000001.1:0-11685 GCA_045630865.1 Victivallaceae bacterium | reverse complement strand
GTGCCTCGGGGAAACGCTCTCTGGCGCGCTCGATGACCAGCTGGTCATTGTTGGGATTTTCCTCAACGACTTCGAGAGAAGCGAAAGCCTTGATAAGTCGGAGGCCAAGCGGTCTTAGGAAGACAATCCTTTTGTACAACTCCTTGGCTCACAGAACGACATGGCTACGATCCGACTTTGTGCCTCGGGGAAACGCTCTCTGGCGCGCTCGATGACCAGCTGGTCATTGTTGGGATTTTCCTCAACGACTTCGAGAGAAGCGAAAGCCTTGATGGTTCCGGTTTTGGGATCGATCTCGACGTCGAGTTGGCTTGCGGGGTGGATGCTCTTGTGGGAGGCGTTTTTGATAGCCTTTTCCAAAGCTCCGGTGATGCTTTCGCGGGAAATACCGCGCTCACGTTCAATGTATTCCAAAATGGTGAGCAGTTCGTTTGCCATAAGTTACCTCCTTTAGTTCTTCTTCTTTCAGGCTCACAAAAAACAAAAAAAGCGGGACAAACGGTTCCCACTTTTCAGACCGGGTAAAAACCCTGTATAATCGCTCGATTCCCCGTTTTACGGGACACCGTCCGGCTTTTTTTGCCGATAGATATTATAATCTCAATAGATAATATATGTCCATTTACAATATTATCAAGTCGATTTATCCCTTTTATATAAAAATATATCAAAAAAACTGTTTTTTACCGAAAAGTTTACCTGGTGATTTCGTATGCGACCACGCCGCCGGGAAAGAGTCCGGCGGAGGCGTCAAAAGAGTTGTTTTCCACTTTGACGCTTCCGAGGATTTTTCCATCCATTCCGAGTGCATTAACTTTTATTCCGGTGTTTTCATCCAGTTTGAGAGAGACTTTTGCGCTGACGTTCCGGATCAGGTGTGGAAAATCTCCGGCGACTTTGATCATCGTCATTCCACCGCGGTCAACGTGAACTGTTCCGGTGCTTGCTGCATCGCCAATGTGGATAAGTACCATCCTTCTGCTTTCTTTGAGCGGCTTTCCGTCAAGAGATATGAGAGAGGCACTCTGGAAATATCGTGCTTTGCTCAGGGCAAGAATTCCTCCGGTGGAAAGATTTCCACCATTGAAAGTGATACTTTCAGAAAGGGGGGAGTTCACGACAAAAGTCTCTTTTTTGGCATTGATTTTGATCTCACCGGTGTCGCTTACGGCAGTTCTGCCGGAAACGGCTTGCTTCCAGACTTTGGCTGAAGAGTCTGCTTCGGAAAATTCCTGCGCTTTTTTCAATACAGTGACGTGAGCAGGGATTTCCGCTCCTTTGGGGTGAGAGCCTGTTCCGCTTACCAATCCGAGAAAAGAGAGTCTGCCGGGATATCCCTTCTGAAACTCTTTGGAGGTGACATCTCCAGTAAGCTCGCAGCTGTAACTGCGTTTTGCCTTGCTGACGTCTCCACGCAGGAACATTGCAGCGACTACTCGGTTTGCAAGCAGCATCACTACCTCGTTTGCCTCTTCAAAACCGGCATTTTTGGCGAGATCGTTGTCAATGCGTTTGATGTTGTGATTGTAGCAGAAACGGAACAAACCATCCCAGTCCTGCAGTGCCGGGTAGGCTCCCATCAACGGACCTCCGACTGCACGATAGCGGTTGGGACTGCAATAGTTGTATTCAGTTACCCAGAAAGGCTTGCCAGGATTTTTCATCGACATCAGGCTGCGGGGAAGTGAGGCAACTCCGGTAAGCGGATTGCTCTGACCATACATCCGTGCCGATGCCCAGCTTTTGCCGACAAAGGAGGGATGGGAGTGATACATATGTGTGTCGACCAGGTCAAATTTTGAGCGCATGGCAGTCAAATAGCTGTCGTTTCTGAAGTTCAAACTGGTGAGCATGCACTTCATCTTCAGCTCTTTTCTGACAAAATCAGCCATCTCGTTGAGACTTGCCGTTTGAGTTTCAACCAGGAATTTGAGGAAATGACGGTCATTTGATTCGGCTTTGGCTTCAGGAATATTGTTTGTCTTCTTGTATTCCTCAAATTTTTCAGAGTAGAGGCGGCGCGCTCCGGATGAGCTGTTCCAGACGCTTTCAAGGTTATCTTCGTTGACCAGATTTATCGCAACCAGTGCCGGGTCTTCGGCGAGCGATGTTCCGGTGTAGGGATTGACGTGAGTCATCCAGTTGCGCGCGAAAGTTTTCCAGTTATCCATCGCTTTGCGGTCGAGAGGAAAGAGCGCCTTGGCAGAGACTCCCTTCGGAAAATTTTCATCAGGATGAAATTTTCTGCTGGTGTAGAGGTCGGTTGTGATATAAAATCCCTTCTCTTTCAGGACGTGGATAAAGTACTCCAGCTTGTCGAGATTGTCTTTGTTGAGAGTTGTCGAGTTGCCGCTTGCAAGATCGGTGAGACCGGCGTCGTGATGGTGGAAACGGACAGCGTTGTAACCCAGCGCAGCAAGATTTTCTGCGATGATGTGTGCTGACTCTTTGGATGGAAAACACGCAGTCTGGCACATATTTGTTCCGTTGAGTTTGAGTCGCTTGCCGGGAGCTTTTTCAAAACGTATCGTTCCATCTTTTTCAGCGTACGCCCAACCGTATTTTCCAGCAGGCGCATCAAGGAGAAAAGAGAAGTCGAGCGCACTGCCTTTGATGGTTTTCTTGGAGAAGGTCAACTCTTTCCATTCATTACCCTTTTTGTGTATGATCGTCCGGTCTGATACCTGCGGCATTCCCGCTTTGAACTCGCCGAGCGTAACGGCGAATATCGCCCAGAACGGATCGCGCCTTTTGTCGGTGATGATGAATCTGATCTCCTTCGGATCACTTTTTTGCAGAGCAAAACTTGAAACGTAAAGTCCCACGCTTCTGCCAAGCTCGTTGATGTTCTGCCAGGCAACTGCTGCATTTGCCTTCGGCGATGGACCCACCCAGTTGCCGCAATCGGTGGTTCCTGCAAGAGTTATGGTTTCTTTTGAGTTGTCTGCGTAGGTGATCAGCATTTTTCCAAGCTCGCCAGCCGGAGTCCACGCCGAATTGTGAAGCAGGTGTATCGCCCGCATATTTTTGGTTTCCGGAAGTTTTACGGTACACTCTGCCGGAGCTTTTCTCAGTGTTGCGCCGACTGCGATGACTTTGCGTTCAGGAATGGTGAAAGTAATTCCTTGGGCAGTGACTTTTTGAGCAGTGAAACAGCTGAAATCAGCTTCGGAACCCTGATTGGTCCAACCGGGCTTTCCTGATTCCGGATCATCGGTCATATTGCAGTTGGTGTATGGAGTGAGATCTACACTTTTGAGTTTTCCCGGTGTGATTTGACAGCGCATCGCAAATGTACTTTTGCTGATTTTGCCGCTGGAGGGGGCAAAATGAAAACGCAGCGATACGGTGTTGACGGGAGTTTTCAGGGAACGGTTGTCCTGTATGTGCAGTGTGCTGTTCTCGTTTTTGGCTGAGAATATGTACTTGAGGTTTCCGACCGAGTAAACTGTACACTGGCGGTATTTGCCGTAGAAACGGTTCTGTTTCGACTCTTTGGTAAAGTCTATTGCTTTGCCGTCCACTTCCACTCTGAGGGCTTTGGCTGGAAAGTTCCAGCTTGCAGTCAGAAGTCTGCTGTCAAGAGCCGGAGTAAATTCAATATCCGATGCAATGTCAAAGGTATCTGATGTTACCGGCGTGTATTCGATTTCGCCCTTACCGATTGAACTGTCAAGAAATATATTGCCGGAATATTTTCCGCCGTTCCTGCCGACTTTGCCGGAGGTGTCTTTCCAACGGCGGTTTTCCACATTGTGCCATTTTTTGTTGAACACGGTTACTGTGAAATTGGCACTTCCGGCACGCAAGGTTCCGTTGCCCTGATATTTTACATCCGGCGGCAGTGATGCTCCGGCAAGTTGAGAAACGATTGCTGCTGAAACTGCAAGCAGCATATATTTTTTTACAACAGTTTTCATATTTTTGTCACCTGGATAGGTATCAGATGTCTATTTTGTTGTGCTTTTCATCAGAATAGATTTTTACGCTGACATCTCCGTGGAACATCTCGTGGGGGTCACGGTTGGAAGCGTGTCCATCGACATAAAGGATGTTGGCACGGTTGTTGTGGCGGGTGGAGACCAGTGTCTTTGTTCCAGCGTCGTAGCAGGTCGAGTTGATGGAAAGCTCATAATTGGCAAATCCGACAGTTGCCTTCTTGGAGGTTCCCTCGATCGGTATCGCAGAGTCGGCGGCGAGGATTATTCCTGACGGTCTCTTCATCCGCTGAGTGACCCAAACTATCCATCTGTCGGTTTTTTTCTGGAAGAATTTACCAACTTTATAACCGTCGTTTGTACTCCAGGCATCATTGATGTAGTAGTGGTAAGTGGGAACTCCGTAACTGCGCATCGGAACTTTGCCCACATCATCTCCGGCTGCAAGATGAGCCGGAACGGAGGGACAGATCAACACTTTTGATGTTCTCTGGGAGGAACTGCCGACTTTTACCAGTATCGGCGGGAGATACTGCGGGCAATGTTTGTAACTTCCGGTGTAATAAGTTACCCACGGAACACTGCCCGAACCGCTGCTGTTCAAACCTTTGTAAAGCATCATTCCTTTATTGTCATCAGCATATCTTGCGTGGGCAAGTCCAACTTGCTTGAGATTGTTTATACAGTTTGAGGCTTTGCTCCTTTCGCGTGCCTGTGAGAGGGCTGGCATCAGAATTGCCGCCAATATCGCAATAATGGCAATCACCACCAACAGTTCTATCAAAGTGAAAGATTTTACGGGAGAGTCGGAAAAACACTCACACTTCTTGCTGTGTCCTGAGTCCATACTGGTCTTCATAGTTATCGTGTCCTTATTGTGTTTGATGTTTTTGGTACTATCCGGAATATTTAATATTATATCAAAAAAACTGCGATATGCAACTTGAAAAATAGAAAATGATATATATATTTGTAACAAAAGTATTGAATAACTCCGGAGAAAAGATGAAGTCATTCAAGGGTATACCGTGCGGGACAGTCAACTCGCACTCCAAGCGCGGGGCGATGAGCGGATCTTACGATTGCTATTCTGTCGGATACGATGATTGTATCAAAGATATAAGATGGGCGATGTGGTATGATGTCCTGCCATACTCGACTGCGTTGTGGATAAGCAACTATCGCGACAACATCCGCAGCGGCAGCTGGTGGCTGCACCGCGAAAGTTACATCAATTTGTGTATCGAGTATGTTGTTTCCGGAGTTGCTGAACGTTATGTCGACGGTAAATGTGTGTTGATGAATCAGGGCGATATGTGGCTTACGCTTCCCGGAGATACCGTGACTTTGAGTGACCATAACGGCAGCAGGTTTCACCGGCTTCAGATCATCATCTCAGGAAGCATCATCAAAATTGCTCCGGGAGCATTCGGACTTTCGCGTCAGCGGAGCTTCAACGTCAAAAAATACAGCAATCAACAGGATTTCAAGCAGTTGTGTGACCGGGTCGCTGAAGTTATGATGTCGCGCAAACTTGAGCAGGCACAGGAAAACTCCAGATTGGCGTATGAGCTTCTGCTTTTCTTTGCGACTATGGTAGAGAAGGATAGACAAAATACTGAAGAATTGCCGGGAGTTCTGACCAATACCATCGACCGTATGATTGCAAGTTCACTTGATGATTACTCCATCGCGTCACTTGCAGCCCGTGTCGGAGTCAGCCGGATGACGTTGAACAGGTTGTTCCGCAACTATTTAAGTACAACTCCGCTGGCTTACTGGATGAAAGTTAAAATGGAGTATGCCTGTCAGCTTCTGCAAAACAGCAACGTTCCGATAAAGGAGATTTCAGCGGAGCTTGGTTTTCGTAATCAACTCTATTTTTCTACCGTATTCCGGCGTCATATCGGAGTTTCTCCGAGCGAGTTCCGCCAACGCCGCGAAAAGTAACTCTTTTTTCAGCGGCAGGGAAACCAGAGGTCTTCACGGATGAGTTTTTCCAGTTGCGGCTTGAGATATTTCAGAAAATCTTCTGCCAGAGCGGACTCTTTGACAGTTACTGCAATGTAGCGGCGACTCAACGGATACTTGCCTGTGGCGATATTTGCCGGAGAGGGTGCGATACGGTCTATTTCCAGAAACTTTATCTTTTCGGATTTCGGCACAGGATTAATGAAGCCGAGGGCGTCAGCATCGGCACCGATGAGCAGGGCGGCACTCGCGGAGTCGTTAACACCGAAGACCTCGAGAGATGCAGTTATGCTGAAAATTTCCCGGTCAAGTCCGGCATTCGGAGCGTTATTCTTCAGGTTCATGCGGTGGATGTCCCTCGGGATGCCTCCGTAGTTGCTCCAGCGCGGACGACGGGAGCAGAATATCTCTCTGGCATCTTTTGAGGTGATCCCTCTTACCGGATTGGCGGCGTTGACGCAGAGAACAAGAGCTTCACTGCCCAGCGGAAGACGCGGTTTGTTTTTCAGTTCCTGCGGTATTTCCCGTTCATCGAATACGGCGATATCCACCATTTTCCCGGCCAGCAGTCTTGCTGCGGAGCCGCCTGACATCCGGTCGATACGGATATTTTTCCCTTTTTCGATGGAGTAGGCAAGTGCCGCCTGACGCAGAGCGGAAGATCCTCCGCGCGACGAGTCAGTTATACGCAGTCCGTCAGCACAGAGCAGGAGCGGTATAAAGAGCAGGGCGGCAAAGAATTTCTTCACGCGTAGATCCTCTTGAGAACCTCGAGCAGACGGGCGTTTTCAGCCGGATTGCCAATGGTTATGCGCACGTATTTCTTTGTCACATCTGCGGAAAAATAACGGACAATGACCGCTTCGTCGCGCAGCAGTTTGAAGCAGCGTTCTCCATCCTCATCCGGAGGCATGGCAAAAATGAAGTTGCTCATTGAATCAACGCAGTAGAAACCGAGTTTTTCCAGCTCATTTTTAAGCATGGAGCGCATCTCTCTGACTTCGGAAACGCGGCGTGCAAAATACTCCGTGTCGTTGTAAGAGGCGAGGGCGATTTCCTGACTGAGCATGTCGACGTTGTAGGAGTCCTTGAGCTTCATCAGTCCTTCAATGACCTTCTCTGAAGCGACCGCGTATCCGAGACGCAGACCTGCGAGAGCATAGCTCTTTGAGAATGTTCTCATTACGATCACGTTGGGGAAAGTTTTGGCAAGCTCCATACAGTTATCCGGAGCAAAGTCGGCGTATGCCTCGTCAATGACGACCATGCCGTCAAACTTTTCGCAGATATTTTTGACGGTGTCAAATTTGAAGCTGTTTCCGGTGGGGGCATTGGGACGGGTGAGCATCAGCAGATTTGCGTCTTTTGCGATTTCAAGCAGATTTTCCGGAAGCTCAAAAGTCTTCTCTTTGAGCGGAACTCTGATCACCTGCGCTCCCTGCATCGCGGCAAGTTCAGCGTAGAGCGAGTAGCTCGGATAAAGCATCGCCATCGACTTTTCAGGAGAGGTGAATGCCCGGAATACCATCGTCAGCAGGTCATCTGAACCGTTGCCGACAATGACGTTTTCTTTTTTGACCTTGTTCCGCAGGGCGACTGCTTCACGCAGAGCATCGGCTCTGGGATCGGGATAGCGGCGCATGCGTTCTGTGTTGAAATTACGCAAAACCTTTTCCACTTCCGGTGAGGGCGGGAAGGGGTTTTCGTTGGTGTTGAGTTTGACCAGATTTGCCATTTTGGGCTGTTCTCCGGGAACATACCCCTCCATGGCATCGATCTCGGGCCGGAAATATGATTTCATTTTGCAGGATTGCCTTTTTTTACAGTTTTATCAGTCGTTTTCTCCGGAGCAGCCGGAGATATAAGTTCGAATTTTATTTCGCTGAATTCCACCGGTGCGCGGAATTTTCTTACTTCTGTACAGCGCAGTACCGGAGATACCCATTCCGCATCTTCAACATCAAATTCAATAGAGAGCACCTCATCGTTTCTGGTGTTCCATTTGGCTTTGAGGTTCTGGCTACGGGCATTTTTAACTCCGCAGTTCACTGCGATGCTCGCCATTCCGGGGCGTTCAGTTTTGACGCGGGCGGAAAATCTCAAACGGGTGTTTTTCGGGATTTTGTTGAAGCCGGTGCTGCAGTATCCGGAAGCTTTTTTGGTCGGAGTCAGTACCACTGTTCTGCCCGCGTCTCTGATCTCACGGCGGCAGTTTACCGGACTGTTGCGGGTCCAGTTGTACACGAAAGTGTTGTCGCAGATGACAAAACGGATATCTTTGAATTGAGCCGAAGTTCCCGGCATGGCGTCGTCAATGATCCGGAAAGTGATTTCCGCTCTGTCGGCATTTCCGGCATTGAAAACGTTTTCCAGCACGGACTCACTGGCAGTGCTGTGCATGGATCTCAAATACTTGCACTGTTTATCACCTGAAAACAGCCTGATTTCCATCAGGGCTGTGCGTGAAGCCGAAGATGAAACTTTTGCGGAAAGCGCATATCCGGCTCCTCTCTTGATCCTGACGCTGTGGCGGCTGATCATGCCGGGGTTTTTAAGCGTTATTGCCTCCGGTATTCCGGGGGTTCCCTCCTCCATGGCAAAAACCGGAACACAGGCACACAAGATCAGGAATGCCGCTGTCAAAAGTTTCATGTCGCAAAATCCTTATTTTTTCTTTTCGTCGAGTGTTTCAAACGCTTTCTGGTCTGCCAGACTGACGTGTCCGGAAACCATACCATTATCCAGCGGATTGGCTTTGCGGTCGCGCAGGTCGCGGAAAAGACGGCGCAGATCAATGATTCCGCCGGTCAGGAACCAGACGGTTGAAATGATGCCGATGACTGCTGAAACCAGAATACTGGTGATGTAGAAGTAGTGGCTCCACCAGATATCCGGCCACGGAGAGATCAGGTTCCATACCAGAACCAGCAGGAAACAGATACCGATCTGGTAGACGAAACAGTAGATGAATACGCTCCATGCGATGATTCTGTCGCCTTTGGTGTATTCCGGAGTGATTCCGATGAGTTTGCTGAAGACGTTTTTGACAGTCCAGGGAGTCTTGAGAGCAGCTTTTCCTTCGGTGTCGTATATTCCGCGGTGGAGCATACGGTCGAGGTTGAACGGTTCCTTATAGGTGATCAGAGACGCGATGATATAGGCACTGATACCCATGATATTGGCGAGCAGCATAAGTTCGTAGCTGCTCATCGGGAACTTGTAGGGGTTGATTTCCCAGACGATGTAGGGCGCGAATGGGCTGGAAACAGTTTCAAAAAATCTGCCGACCGGCCCGACCAGCTTGTGGGCTTCAAGGAACGGGTAGACTATATCGGCCCAGTTTCTCTGGATGAGAATACCGGTTATGGTAGTTCCCGAACCGAAAATCAGAGCGGCGTAAGCTCCGGCAGTGGTTCCGAATCTGCTGTAAAGACCGAAGAGGACGACTGAACCGCCGCCGCTGGTCCAGATGGCGACCATGATGGTGGTGAACATGCGAATGTAATCTATCTGCGAGAAGAAGATCGAGCAGAGGAAGAATATTGCAGAAACACCGAGGCAGCCGTAACGCAGCAGCTTGAGGTGCTGTTCCGGAGTGAGCGGAGTTTTGCGGAACGGTATCACAAGATCCTGAATAATCGCGCTTGAAGCGTTGAAAATACGGCTGTCGTCAGTCGAGAGCATAAGCATTATCATCAGCAGACAGAAGAGTCCGATGACTCCGACAGGGAAGATGTTGCGCAGGGCCACCGGCATCAGCATCTGGTGGTAGAGGGTGCGGAATTTCTGGAAGATACTGCTTCCGGTTTCCGGCAGGCTCTCTTCGAAGATGTTTTTGGCGACATTCATGTAGGGAGTGTCAAGGTTGTCGGTCTGGCTGAGCGGCTTGTCTTTGCCGATGATGTGGTTGTGTTTGGGCAGAGTGGCAAATCCGGCTGCCAGCTTGGTTTTGAGCTGTTGGTCGGTAATCAGCTGGTCGGCAACTTTGACGGAAATTTGCTGACGGACTTTGTGTGAAGTATCGGCAAAATTGACGTGAGCCATGACTGTGATGATAGTCACTGCGACAAAGAGGCACATCAGCACTGAAAATCCGTTTCTCCAGGTGCCGAGGATTCCAGCCATTTTCTGTTCGTGGGGAGTGCGTCCGGCACTGGAAGTGTCGTTGCCGAGGAATGTTCCGCGGCTGAAGATACGGTTGAAAATGACGATAGTAACCGCCAGAATGTTGAAGTCACGCAGTTCGGAAATATCAAAGGGATTGAAGAAGCTCTGATGGGCTACACGGTCGAGCATTACGGGGCTGATCTCCTGACTCCAGCTGAACTTGGTGATGACAAAGAACACGATTACCACGAAGATCGGATAGCAGATGAGTCCCTGAAAACAGTCAGTGATGAGCAGTGAAAGTCTGCCTCCCGGCCACATGACGGCGAGACTGAGCAGAATGACTGTTCCTGAAACGATGGCGAACATCGGAACCGTGACGCCGAAAATATCGACCCTGTGGGGAAGTCCGAGGAAGTAGATGAAGAAGTTTGCTGCAATGGCAGGACCGATGGCGTTGGTCAGCATCTCTCCGGCGATGCGCATTACCGAGCCGCAGATACGGAAAGATCTGCTGTAACGCATTTCCAGAAACTGTCCGTTGGAAAGTGCCTTGGTCTCACGGAAACGGTAGGAGCAGTATCCGGTAAGACTCATAATGATACCGACGGGTATCGAGAGCAGTTCCCAGAAAGCCAGAGAGTATCCGGTGAGGTATTTGACTTCAACGAGAGCGACAAGGGATATGACGCCGAGAGCCGCTTCCATATCTCCGACTGAGATGACGTAGCGTCCGGCGACACGTCCGACGGCGATATAATCAACCACTCCGCGGATGTATTTTTTTGCGTATATCGCAAGTCCGACGATAATCGTTAACGGAATAAGAGTGATACACCAGTCTATCCAATGCATTATGGAAAATCCTCCCTTTTGTTTTTTGATAAAAATGTACAAATTCTCAATAAAATAACCCGGAAACCACCTTTTGTCAAGGCGTCCGGTAAACAAATGGTGTATTTGTGGTGCGGCAAACCGTGCATACACCTTGAAATTTGATGGTTTATGAGTTATCTTTTAGATGTAACAAAGTATATAGTCAAACAAGCAAAAAAGAAAGATACATACCTATGTGTGAAAAATGTACTGCGGTCAGAACCCGCTTCGCTCCCAGCCCCACCGGATTTATGCATGTTGGAAATCTCCGCACAGCCCTCTACGCCTGTCTGCTTGCCCACTCCTGCGGCGGCAAGTTCGTTCTGCGTATCGAGGATACCGATCAGGCACGCTATGTCGATGGTGCTGTCGACGTGATATACTCAACGCTTAAAGCCGCCAACCTCATCCACGATGAGGGTCCGGATGTCGGCGGCGATTACGGTCCCTACGTTCAGAGTGAGCGCAAAGAACTTTACGGAAAATATGCCCGTGAGCTGGTCGCCAGAGGCGGAGCCTACTACTGCTTCTGCGAAAAATGCGAGAGTGAGTCTGAAGGAGCCGGCAACGCTGATCCTGCCGATGATCCCTGCCGTACGCTCGATCCTGCAGAGGCTGAAAAATTGGCTGCTTCCGGCAAGCCTTACGTTATCCGTCAGAAGATCGACCGCTCCGGCGTATCGACTTTTGAGGATAGCGTCTTCGGTGAGATCACCATTGAAAACAAAGTTCTCGACGATCAGATCCTGCTCAAGAGCGACGGTATGCCGACCTACAACTTCGCCAACGTCAT